>JAATGO010000279.1 GCA_015654605.1 Betaproteobacteria bacterium | reverse complement strand
CACGCCTTCACCAAACTTAGCATGAGCAACAGTTTGTCCGATGCGCCAACTAGTATCGCTACGCGTCATACTCTGCGCAATGCGATTCGCCCCGACCTCAGGGGCAGAGTCCCACGCCGCCTTGGGATGAGCAAACCAGTCATGCTGTTGTATTTTAGGAGATAGCCACTTCAAGGCTTCTTCCGGTAATTCGTCAAAGAATCGCGAACGCAAGTTATAACGCGTCTGTCCATGCAACATCCGTGTTTGTGAGAAAGTCATGTACAGACGCTGCCTGGCGCGCGTAATCGCCACATACATTAAGCGTCGCTCTTCTTCTACACCGCCATCTTCTTGAGTGCTATTTTCGTGCGGAAACAACCCTTCTTCCAGTCCTGTAATAAATACTGAGTCGAATTCCAGGCCTTTTGCTGCATGCACCGTCATCAACTGCAACGCATCCTGACCCACTTGTGCCTGATTATCTCCTGCCTCCAATGAGGCATGCGCCAGAAATGCAGACAAAGGTGACATGACCGCAGTCAAAGGCGCATCAGCGTCAAGAATCTCTACACCCTCTCCTTCCGTAATCAAGGTACCAACCGAAGCAGTCGCCTGTGGTCCCTGAAATGCGGGAGTATCCAATCCAAACCCCTCTTCTGATACAAACAGTGTTGCAGCACTCACCAGTTGTTCCAGATTCTCAATACGATCAGCACCCTCTTTCTCATTTTGATAATGTGCCATCAACCCGCTCATTTCCTGCACAATCTTGACCATTTCCTGTAACGGTAAATGCTGCGTTTCAAAACGCGCACCCTCAATCAGTCGGACAAATGCTGCTAATGAAGTACCTGCCTTGCCTGCTACGTGTGGTACCGCTGCATATAACGAGGTTCCATGTAATCTAGCAGCATCTTGTAACTGCTCCATGGCTTTCGCACCAATCCCGCGCGTAGGGAAATTCACTACCCGCAAAAATGCGGAGTCATTATGCAAATTGTCCATCAACTGAAGATAAGCGATGGCATGCTTGATTTCTGCTCGTTCAAAAAACCGCTGACCACCATATACCCGATAAGGAATTGCTGCCGAAAATAAGGCATGTTCCAGCACTCTGGATTGTGCATTAGAGCGATACAGCAATGCGATTTCGCTACGCATGGTGCCTTCAGCAATCAAACTCTTAACCTGTTCCACAATCCACTGCGCTTCCTGTAGATCACTGGTAGCTTCAAAAATCCTTATCTGTTCACCATGTCCGGCATCCGTCCTTAGATTTTTCCCCAAACGCTTGCTGTTATGCGCAATTAACGTGTTGGCGACATCCAGAATATGTCCGTGCGAACGGTAATTCTGTTCCAGCTTGATCAGATTCTGAACATGAAATTCACGCTCAAAAGCAGCCATGTTACCGACATTAGCACCACGAAAGGCGTAAATACTCTGATCATCGTCACCCACCGCAAAAACTGCCCCGTGTGGACCGGCCATCAACTTCAACCACTTGTATTGCAAATCATTGGTATCTTGAAACTCATCTACTAGAACATGTTTAAACCGTGCCTGGTAGTGTTCACGCAACGGCTGATTGCGCGACAAAAGCTCATAAGTACGCAATAACAATTCTGCAAAATCAACGACACCCTCGCGCTGACATTGCTGATCATATAAATCATACAATTCGACGAACTTGCGATTGTAATCATCGTTGGCATCCACATCTTTGGCACGCATCCCCTGATCCTTGGCGCTATTAATGAAATACATCAAGTTGCGCGGAGGATATTTTTCGTCATCAATATTATTTGCCTTGAGCAAACGCTTGATGGCTGACAACTGATCCTGTGAGTCCAATATCTGGAATGTTTGTGGCAAAGCGGCATCGCGATGATGTGCCCGCAATAAGCGATTGCACAAACCATGAAACGTGCCGATCCACATTCCTCGTGTATTGATAGGCAACATGGCCGACAGACGCGTGAGCATTTCTTTGGCCGCTTTATTGGTAAAAGTCACCGCCAGCACACCAGACGTTGACACCTGCCCGGTCTGAATCAACCAGGCAATACGGGTAGTCAGTACGCGGGTTTTGCCCGATCCCGCACCAGCTAAGATCAGTGCTGATTGTGCGGGTAAAGTCACAGCGGCCAGTTGTTCTGGATTCAAATGATGAAGAAGATTTT
>JAATGO010000297.1 GCA_015654605.1 Betaproteobacteria bacterium | reverse complement strand
GTTTACCTGTCTGCAACGTTTCCTGGCCTGGGCCATGCCCCCGCACTTCTGCTGATGGGGAATAAACACGTAATAGCTCAAACGGCAATGAAAACATAGCACCATCATCAAATGCCACTTCCATTACACGCGATTGCTTGCGTATCTTGAACGATACGGGAACCGGAATATGCTCAACATTCATGGTGTGGCTTTCCTGATCATTTTTCTGCAATCACATGATGCAAATATCGCACAATAGCCTCGCGCAACTGTGGCAGTCTGCTCATACGTTGCGCCAATACCTTTTTATCTACTTCCCGCCGGACATTTGCCCATACTGGCGAAGGAAAATGGTCATCATCGACATAACGAGGAATCACATGCCAATGTACATGCGGTGTCATATTACCCAAACTTGCTAGATTTATTTTTTCTGGCTGCATCACTTCCCTCATGGCAGCCTCGACCATCCACACAGCATGGCTCAGCACATCTCGCTCCGTGGGCAATAAATCGGTCATTTCCTTGACGTGGGCATTCCAGATCACACGACAAAACCCTGGATATCCTGCATCATCTACCAACACAACGCGGTACTGCGCCGTGCGAAAGACCAATTCACCACCATCACCATCACATAATTCACAAGGCGTCACTACCACCATCCTTATACCAATATCCGCTCGATGCCACCATTGTTGGCGCGTGCGACATATTCTGGCAACCAGTTCTCACCCAATAAATGCTTGGCCATTTCGACAACGATGTAATCAGCGACTGTCCCTGAATCTTCGTTGTACCGTGACAAACCCTGGAAGCAAGATGGGCACGAAGTCAATATCTTGACATCACCGTCAAACCCATCTGCACGCACATTGTCGGCACCCTTGCGCATTTCTTCCTCTTTACGGAAACGCACCTGGGTCGATACATCAGGACGGCTCACACCAAAGGTGCCAGACTCACCACAACAACGATCATTCTTTTCAATCTTCTTTGAATCTACCGTCGTAATCAAGGCATTCACCGTCTTCAATGGATCCTGCAACTTCATCGGGCTGTGGCATGGATCATGATACATATAACGTGTACCACTGACACCTTCCAGGCGCACACCCTTTTCCAGTAGATATTCATGAATATCAATGATCCGGCAACCTGGGAAAATTTTATCAAATTCATATCCTTGCAACTGATCGTAGCAAGTACCACAAGACACCACAACCGTCTTGATATCCAGATAATTGAGCGTGTTAGCCATCCTATGGAACAACACGCGATTGTCCGTGATAATTTTCTCTGCCTTGTCAAAATCTCCCGCACCACGTTGCGGATAACCACAACATAGATACCCTGGAGGTAACACCGTTTGCACACCAACATTCCACAACATCGCCTGTGTTGCCAAACCAACCTGAGAGAACAACCGCTCCGAGCCGCAACCTGGGAAATAGAAAACAGCTTCCGTATCAGCCGTCGTTTTCTGAGGGTCGCGAATAATGGGGACGATCTTATTGTCCTCAATGTCCAATAATGCGCGCGCGGTTTTCTTTGGCAAATTGCCCGGCATCTTCTTATTAATGAAATGAATTACTTGCTCTCTAACTGGTGCCTTACCGACTGTTGCCGCAGGTTTTTGCGTCTGTCTTTTCGCCAATTTTTTCAAAACATCGTTACCTAAGCGCTGTGCCTTAAATGCAAACCCAGTCATCACCTTTCGTGTTGCATTAATGGTGGCAGGATCAGTCGCATTCAAGAAAAACATGGCGGCAGTTGTACCTGGATTAAACGATTTCTTGCCCATTTTGCGCAATAAATTACGCATATTCATGGACACATCACCAAAATCAATATCGACAGGGCAAGGCGTCACGCACTTATGGCAAACCGTGCAATGATCAGCGACATCCTCAAACTCTTCCCAGTGCTTGATCGATATACCACGTCGGGTCTGCTCTTCATAGAGGAATGCCTCTACCAATAATGAAGTGGCGAGAATTTTATTACGTGGTGAATACAATAAATTGGCACGTGGTACATGCGTGGCACACACCGGCTTACATTTACCACAACGCAGGCAATCCTTGACGCTATTGGCAATCGCGCCAATATCGCTTTGCTGCATGATCAACGATTCATGCCCCATCAAGCCGAAAGATGGTGTGTAGGCATTGCGCAAATCGGCCTCCATACCCGGCAGATTCAACAATTTCCCCTTGTTGAAACGACCTTCTGGATCGACCTGCAATTTATATTCACGAAACTCAGAAATCTCATCTTCGGTCAGGTATTCCAGCTTGGTAATACCAATACCATGTTCCCCAGAAATCACGCCATCCAGCGAACGTGCCAATGCCATGATGCGCCCCACAGCTTCATGTGCGTCACGTAGCATGTCGTAATGATCGGAATTCACGGGTAAATTGGTGTGCACATTGCCATCACCAGCATGCATATGCAGCGCCACGAAAACCCGGCCGCGTAATACGTTTTTATGAATGGCAGAACATTCTTCTAAAATCAGACGGAATGCGGCACCACTGAATATCTGCCGCAATAAAGCGCGCACCTCATGTTTCCAGGAAACACGAATGGTACGATCCTGCACCATATGAAAGACACAAGCATCCGGCTGTGTCTGTAGGCGCTGCTCAATCAGTGCCGCCTGCTTGCTCAAGCCCAGTGCGTGCATTTGTGGAGCTGCATCACGTAATGGTTGATCTAGATGACTCAGTAAATATGACCAACGCGCATGTGTGCTCTCGATAAGCTCTTGTGCCTGGTGTACCCGATCTTCCAGGATTTCGGAGGCAGAAATATCATCGCCTTCTGCATCTTCGCTCTTGCCCAAAGGCAGATTACCTCGTACGAAAAACATTTCCAGCTCGGCAAGCAACTGCAACTTGTTCTTGATCGACAACTCAATATTAATCCGTTCAATACCGTCGGTATACTCTCCCATCCTGTTGAGAGGAATCACCACGTCTTCATTGATCTTGAATGCATTAGTATGCTTGGCAATGGCAGCGGTGCGGGAACGGTCAAGCCAGAATTTTTTGCGTGCCTCCGGGCTCACCGCCACAAAACCTTCGCCCACCCGATTGTTGGCCATGCGTACGACTTCCGAGGCAGCCTGCGCCACGGCATTTTCATCATCGCCCACGATATCGCCAAACAATGCCATTTTCGGCAACACACCACGCTTGGATTTCGTGGCGTAACCAACTGCACGTAAATACCGTTCGTCAAGATGCTCCAGGCCAGCCAAAATGGCACCACCTCTTTTGGTTTCTGCATCCAGGAAATTCTTGATTTCCACGATAGAAGGAATCGCTTCTCGTGCCTGTCCAAAAAACTCTAGACACACCGTACGCGTATATTTAGGCATCTTATGCAGAATCCATGTGGCCGACGTAATCAGGCCATCGCATCCTTCTTTCTGCACACCCGGTAAACCAGATAAAAATTTATCGGTCACATCCTTACCCAAGCCCTCCTTACGGAAAGCACTTCCGGCAATCTCTAGTATTTCCGTCTTGAATGGCGTGGATTTCTGACCTTTTAATCCCGGATGCGACCATTCCAAGCGAAAACGAGCGACTTCTACGTCATGAATCTTGCCTAGATTATGATCCAGCCGCGTCACATCGAGCCAATCTCCATTGGGATCGACCATGCGCCAACTAGCTAGGTTATCCAATGCGGTTCCCCACAAGACTGCTTTTTTACCACCAGCATTCATCGCGACATTACCGCCAATGCATGATGCTTCTGCTGAAGTAGGATCTACCGCGAATACAAAACCAGCTTTTTCTGCTGCCTCGGAAACGCGCTTGGTCACCACACCAGCACCAGAATAAATGGTGGCATACGGTGTAGCCAAGCCAGGCAATACCGTCATCTCAACGGCACCTAAGTATTCCAGTTTCTCCGTATTAATGACTGCAGACATAGGAGTGAGCGGAATCGCACCACCAGTATATCCAGTGCCACCTCCACGAGGAATGATGGTCAGCCCAAGTTCAATACATGCCTTGACCAAACCAGCCATCTCCTCTTCGCTGTCTGGTGTCAAAACCACAAATGGATACTCCACACGCCAGTCCGTCGCATCGGTCACATGAGATACGCGTGATAAACCATCGAATTTAATATTGTCTTTCGCCGTGTAGCGGCCCAATATTTTAGTAGCGCGCTTGCGTAAATCGTAAGTAACGCGAAACTCTTGTTCAAAATCTGCAACAGCACGTGCAGCAGCATGCAACAATGCTTCGACATTGGCACTACGACGTAAAGTATCAGTATCGGCATCACCTGCCTGTGCCTGATCGGTGTCCAATCGACGTTTATCGACTTCTCCCAAACGATGATTGAGCGCTTCAATCAAAGCTGTGCGACGTTTTGGGTTATCCAATAGGTCATCCTGCAGATACGGATTACGCCGTACTACCCAGATATCACCCAACACTTCATAAAGCATGCGTGCCGAGCGTCCGGTCTGGCGCTTGCCACGTAATTCATCGAGCAAATGCCAAGCCTCTTCACCTAACAGGCGCATCACGATCTCACGGTCGGAAAACGACGTGTAGTTGTAAGGAATTTCGCGCAAGCGCGTAGAAGCTGCACCATAAGGTGCATCTGTAAGCAACGTTTGAATTTTTGCGGGGGCGTTCATTAATTTAGACAAAATCAGCTGCCGGATGCTCATTTTATCTTATTGCTGACATCTGCGATGCATTGTCACAGTTTTGCTAAGGGAATAAGAAATGCTTCTTATTTTCGTTATATGTAGACAGGAGTCTTGCCTCGGTCACAACATGACATCCCCCCCTTGCCAATATCATTAAAAGTAATAAGAAAAATAAAATCAATAACTTTTAATGCGATATATTTCCTCAAAAGAAACTTTATTTTTATTTACCCTATTTATTTTGCATGCCTTGACAAGGGTATCTACCTAGCCACAACGTAAATCGGCTTCGTTCATGCCCACATCATACCCACATAGAATAAGGCTTTCGGGTCTGTTAACACATCCCCATCTTCTATCAAGCCAGCCAATTCGCGATAGTTGCCCAAAAACTGTCAGGTACCGTTAATAATAGCCAGGTCATCACGATATATCGTAGAAACTTCCCGATAGCCATATAGAATACTGATGGCCAAAATGGTAATTTCAACCAGCCAGCCAATGTGCAAAGAGGATCACCAATCCCGGGGAGCCAACCCAGCAGCATTGTTTTAGGACCAAACCGCTCCAGCCAGCCAAACCACTTAGTGGTGCGCTCCTTTGAAAAGGCCTGTTTCGCACCATACCCCATCCAGTAATCAAC
>JAATGO010000443.1 GCA_015654605.1 Betaproteobacteria bacterium | reverse complement strand
TATTTCCAGATACAGAGGGGGATCTGGTACATGCAGAAATGCCGGAAGATGTTGCCCATATCCCGCCCCACTTCCATTGATACGAAAAAGGCTATTATCAAGTCTTCAATGCATTCACGTAGCACGGTAAAAGACAACAGGATAGATATTCCAACTATTTTCATCGGCTCATGTTCATACATCATAGGCTGTATAGCTGCGTTACAACTGCAAGCCCTGAAGCAATACTGCGAGGATTGGCACAGTCAACTGGTGCAGGCGCGCTTGATCAAGAACGGTAGCTTATATACAAAACTGGATACGACTTTACGTGTAGGCACATCCTTTATTGATGAGAGCCAGATGCCAGCTTCTCCCTATATTCGCGAGGTGAGCATTTCATGGTGCGTTTGAAAGCATGGCTAAATGCACTGTCTGAGTCGTAGCCCAGCTTCTGCGCGATCGAGGAAATGGTGGTGTGATGAGATTTTAGTAATTGCGTAGCTAATTGCATACGCCAGCGTGAAACATATTCTAAAGGTGTGATCCCCGCTTTCTGCTTGAAACGTAAAGCAAGGGTCGAACGAGAAACTCCCGCAACTTTGGCAAGATCCTCAACCATCCAGGGACGTGCAGGATCGGCATGAATCGCTTTAATAACGGCTCCAATACGTGGGTCAAATATCGCGAATAACCAACTTGGCGTACTATTACCTTTCTGCGCCAGGTGCATCCGTAAAACCTGCACCAACATGATATGACCGAGATGTTGAACCACAATCGCGTTGCCAGGAGAGGGAGTTGCAAGTTCATGAGCCAGGCACTGCAAAGCCCAACTCAACACGGATGCTTGAGCTGAACCACTCTTGATGACGGCAACTGGAGGTAATTCGTCGAACAGAAAATGCACTTCTTCACCAAAAGCAAAGCGACCTCCGATTAAAAAAAATGCATCGGCAGTACCACAGTGGGCGATACCATTCACTGCGTGACGATAAATTTCATCGGAGCGAATGGCTGATAACAACAGATCACTGCGAAGTGAAAACGCCCGCTTGCGCGATAGTAAAAAACAATCGCCAACCTCTAGCCGAATGGGCTGTTCTACACCTTCGACTGTCAACCAGCACGCCCCCTCCACAACGGCATTGAACTTGATGCCATCAGGAGGTGGAAAATCGATAGCCCAATCTCCACCAGCTTTCAGCCCCGCAAAAAAGGAATATTGCGTACTGAGAATAGAGAGAATTTCAGACAGCGGGTCCATAAAAATATTTGGATGATCTCGATAGGAAATAAGATTTTAATACATTCAAAATCCTATATCTAGCATAGATAATGGGGAAAGTTGGCTTTCTAATATTTTCTCATCAAGACATAAAAGGATCCCCTATTATCAGCAAACAATCTCCGATCCATTCCGGCTTCGGAGCCGCTACCACCGCAACAGAAGTGCTCGCAGGACGTGATCTTACCAACATCACAGCTATTATCACAGGAGGACATTCCGGCTTAGGATTGGAAACCACGCGAGCCTTGACTAGGGCCGGCGCACGAGTCATCGTCGCAGCACGCGACGTGGAGGCTGCTCGCACGAAGATCGACGGAATCACCAACGTTGAGGTCGAACAATTGGATCTGTCCAACCTAGCCTCCGTTCGCGAGTTCGCGCAGCGTTTTCTGGCGAGAGATCAACACATCGACATTCTGATTGGCAGCGCTGGTATCATGGCCTGCCCAGAAACCCGAGTGGGCCCTGGCTGGGAGGCACAATTTGCCACCAATCATCTTGGCCATTATGCGCTTGTGAATCTACTTTGGCCCGCGCTTAAAGGAGCTAACAACGTCAAGGGCGCTAGAGTCGTAGTAGTATCGTCCGCAGGACATCGTCAATCAGATATCCGCTGGAATGATGTGCAATTTGCGCATGGCTACGACAAGTGGCTAGCCTACGGACAATCGAAGACTGCTAATGCCTTGTTTGCAGTTCATCTCGACCAACTTGGGCAGCATGAGGGTGTTCGGGCTTTCTCTCTCCATCCAGGCAAGATTTTCACACCGCTCCAGCGCTATCTGGCAAAGGAGGAAATGATTGCTGCGGGCTGGCTCGATACCAACGGTAATCCTGTTGATCCAACTTTCAAGACGACGCAACAAGGTGCAGCGACCCAAGTATGGGCTGCAACATCTCCGCAGTTAGAAGGCATGGGAGGTTCGTATTGCGAGGATTGCGAGATTGCTATGTTGAATACAAACGAATCGTCATCCTTTGTCGGTGTCCAGCCTTACGCCATTGACCCTGATCAAGCCAAACGCCTCTGGACACTGTCTGCACAACTTACTGGAATTGACGCATTTGCAACGCGGTGACTGGCCAACATGATGCCACGCCATTTGTATTCAGCTCCCAACTGTCGGCCATATAAGATCGGTAAGATCATCAATGATCACATCACTGTCGTATATCATCTCTCAGTCATGGCGAGCAACGCCTGCTCAATATCTGCGATTAAATCCTCAACCACCTCCAGGCCGATATTAAACCGCACCAATACCCCAGATTCTTGCCATGTATTGCGCATCGTCTTCATACGATATGGCACGCATAGACTATGCGCTCCTCCCCAACTAAAACCAATCTTGAACAACTTGAGCCGATCTACAAATCTGTCTACTTGTAATTCACTATAACGTGCATCAAAAATAACGGAGAATAAACCACCAGCCCCACTAAAATCACGCTTCCAATATTCATGCCCCGGACAATCAGGAAATGCTGGATGCAAGACTTTGCTGATTTCCGGACGTTGTGTTATCCAGCTTGCGATGCTGCGTGCCGCGGCATCATGTGCTTCAAAACGCAATCGCATGGATGACAGACTGCGCAATACCAGATAGGTATCATCCATCCCTACTCCCAGACCAAGCCGCATGTGCGCCGTTTCAATAGCGTGATTGAACTCTTCATCACGTGTAATAACGGCTCCCATCAGGACATCTGACCCTCCCGACTGGTATTTTGTTAATGCTTGCATCACGATGTCCACACCAAGATCGAAAGCACGTAACGCCAACCCTGCTGACCAGGTATTATCCAATGCTACAGGTATTCCTCGTGCGTGAGCGGCATTAACAATTGCAGGCAAGTCAGGCACTTCCATCGATACGGAACCAGGTGCTTCAGTCCAGATAAGGCGTGTATTGGCCTGCAATAATTCGGCAATTTCCGCGCCAATCATAGGATCATAAAATCGCGCACTGATACCAAAATCGCGTGCCATCCAATTGCCCAACTCGCGATTGGGGCCGTAAATATTATCGGGTAACAATACATCATCACCACTTTTGAGACAGGCAAAATTAATCATGGCAATCGCTGCCAATCCACTGGGAGTAAGCCGACAATATCGCCCGCCTTCAATCTCGGCTAATCGCGCCTCTAACGTAAACGTCGTTGGTGTGCCATGCAATCCGTAGGTATAACCATCTTTTTTTCTCCAGTCACGGGAACGCATTGCCGCGACATTGGGAAACACGATGGTAGAGGCATGATGTATACCTACCGGTAGTGCGTCAAAATTAGATGGAGGTGTATAAGAACTATGAATAAGCGATGTTTGTGGGGCAGTTGGCTTGACCATGACATAACCTTGTGACAATGTAACTTGCGACGACTCTACCTGAGAACAATGTCCATTCAAACAGAGCGCATAATAGACCCGATCTCTTATTTCAACGGTGTCAATACAAATGGTTTGGTAACAGATCCATCCGGAGAGGACCAAGTTCCACTGAGCGTGTTACCCACAAGTTTTCCTTCCCATGACCCAGACACATCCTTACCATTACGGGATTCCTCTAGTACAAGCTCGTCCTGATCCGTTTCTCCTGCTACTAGCACCTGTTCTGTATGCCCAAAAATAAAATACTGTCCTTCTATACCACCATCCTCATCGACTTTGCGCCGTAGATGCAATTGAATCAGATCCTTCCCTAAAGTGCCCTTCAGAGTAAGAGGCTGCTGTATTAATGTCGCCAAAGATGGTACGGCAGTTGTCTGGGTAGCTTCTTGAGCACCTGCAGTATCTACTGCTATAGCAAGAGCAAACAAGAATGATAAAGGTAATAATTTCCGGATCATCATGCCATTACATGCAAATATCAAATACAAATAGTAAAGCCATCAAGCTGCGGCCCATAGATCATGTGCATCCGCAGCAGTGATCGTCACATCAACGAATTCACCGACCACGAGCTTCTTATGTGGCTCAAAAGGACGTTTGACATACACCACACCATCAATTTCGGGTGCATCAGAGTAGGTGCGACCAACTCCTCCGGCGCTATCCAACGCATCAATGAGTACACGAAGTTGTTTGCCGATTTTTGTCTGTAAGCGTTTTCTGGAAATATCTTCCTGCATCTGCATCACTCTTGCTCTACGCTCTTCACGTACTTCTTCTGGTACAGGATTCTCAAGCGTATTTGCTGTTGCTCCCGCAACTGGAGAATACGCAAAACAACCAAGGCGATCAATTTGCGCCTCTTTGAGAAAATCCAGCAAATAAGAAAACTCTGCCTCGGTTTCGCCAGGAAAGCCAGCAATGAAAGTGGAACGTATGGTGATATCTGGGCAAATAGCACGCCAGGCCTGAATCCGCTCAATATTCTTCTCACCACTGGCAGGACGTTTCATGCGTTTTAATACGTCTGGATGTGCATGCTGCAAAGGAACATCCAGGTAAGGCAAAATTTTACCTTCTGCCATCAAGGGAATAATTTGATCTACATGCGGATAAGGATAAACATAATGCAAGCGAATCCAGGCACCGTAAGTTGCGGCCAATTCTGCCAGTGCTGTCACTAACTGAGTCATATGTGTCTTGACGGGCTTCCCGTTCCAGAAACCCATCCGGAACTTGACATCAATACCATAAGCGCTGGTATCTTGCGAAATCACCAGTAATTCCTTGACGCCGGCCTTGAACAGGTTTTCTGCTTCTAGCATGACATCAGCTATCGGACGAGATACCAGGTCACCACGCATTGACGGAATAATGCAGAAACTGCATCGATGGTTGCAGCCTTCTGAAATCTTCAAATAGGCAAAATGCTTGGGAGTTAATTTAATACCTTGAGGGGGTACCAGATCCAAAAAGGGAGCATGTGGCTTAGGAAGATGTCTATGTACAGCCGACATAACCTCGCCGACCGCATGTGGACCAGTTACCTCCAATACCTTGGGGTGAATTTTCTGGATGATATCGTCACCGTTACCATCCTTTTTTGCTCCTAGACAACCTGTCACAATGACTTTACCGTTTTCGCTAAGTGCCTCGCCAATGGCATCAAGCGACTCCTGTACCGCTGCATCGATAAAACCACAGGTATTCACAATCACCAGATCAGCGCCATCATACGACTTGGCCGTGTCGTAGCCTTCCGCACGCAGTTGCGTCAGAATCTGCTCAGAATCGACCAGAGCTTTGGGGCAACCAAGGGAGACAAACCCAACTTTAGGGATCGTTGACGGCAGTTCAGAAGAAACTATAGGCATAATGATAG
>JAATGO010000121.1 GCA_015654605.1 Betaproteobacteria bacterium | reverse complement strand
CCATCGCGATGATGCAGGTGGATTATTCATCGGCACAAGCAAGTTGCTGCTTGCACTAATGAATTCGGCTCCAGCTGAACTGCTGCATCCCCTCATATGCAGCACTTCAGCTATCTAGTTGCGCGCATTTCCCGTCATTGGGCCTCAAATAGGTATGCGCAACCAAAAAAAACGCCAGCGCATCACACGCTAGCGATAGGAAATCGTTCTTTAAGAAACCATGACTAGCATTAAGATTTCTTAAAGAAAACGCCGCCAGTCCCAATTGAATTGGGCTAAGCGGCGACAACAGAGAAGATCGGTTCGGTCTTTTACTGTTCATTAATTTGGTGAAAGCCTTTCAGTTTTAACAGTGTGAGTATCTTTCAGCTACCCAACTGCAGTACATCACTCGCCTTGTTGAAGAGTACTGGCAAGACGACATGTTATTCCCAATTCAAAGCGCCCCCGGTCTGATATTCAATCACCCGTGTTTCGAAGAAGTTACGCTCCTTCTTCAAATCAATCATCTCGCTCATCCACGGAAACGGATTTTCTTCTTGTGCGAATAACTGGTCAAGTCCAATTTGTTGCGCACGTCGATTAGCGATAAATCTTAAGTAACTTTTGAACATCGGCGCATTCAAACCTAATACACCTCGCGGCATTGTATCTTCTGCGTAGCGATATTCCAACTCTACTGCACTTAAAAACAACGATTTAATCTCTTCACGGAACTCTATTGTCCACAAATGTGGGTTTTCCATCTTCACTGTGTTGATTAAATCGATGCCAAAATTACAGTGCATGGACTCATCTCGCAATATATATTGATACTGCTCTGCGGCCCCCATCATCTTATTCTGCCGCCCCAAAGCTAGAATTTGTGTGAATCCGACATAGAAAAATAGGCCTTCCATGATGCATGCAAACACAATTAATGAGCGCAATAGTTTCTGATCGTTTTCTACCGTACCAGTTTTGAACTCCGGATCCGTCAACGTATTGATGAATGGAATCAAAAACTCATCTTTATCACGAATCGAGGCAACCTCATGATATGCATTAAAAATTTCTGCCTCATCCAACCCCAGGGACTCCACAATATACTGATATGCATGTGTGTGAATAGCCTCTTCAAATGCCTGCCGCAACAAATATTGTCGGCATTCAGGTGCCGTAATGTGGCGATACGTCCCCAACACAATATTGTTTGCAGCCAACGAATCAGCCGTCACAAAGAATCCCAAATTACGAGTCACTAAGCGACGCTCATCCTCCGTCAGACCATTCGGGTTCTTCCACAGTTCAATATCTCGCTGCATATTAATTTCTTGCGGCATCCAGTGATTAGCACATCCAGCTAAATATTTATCCCAGGCCCATTTATATTTAAAAGGAACCAGTTGGTTCACGTCTGTATGTCCATTAATGATACGTTTATCTGCCGCATTGACACGGCTAACCCCTTCATTTTTCGGAGCCGTTTTTACAACAAGAGCGGGATCAAGTGCACGATCCGAGAATAGTGGCCGCTGACCTATTTGAGTTGCACCTGCCACCCCTGCAACTTGCAGTTGTGGCGTAGATGCAGCTGGTACAACTGGTGCTTGAGGTACTGGTGAGGCAGGCTGCGCAGTAACTTCGTCATCCCAAGTGAGCATGTTTTCCCTTTCTGTTCGACATCCTCAAGTACTCACTTGAGGAAAAAAGCATCGTTACCAAGCAAAATTCAGCGGTAACTTGTAGAGTGATAATGTATGGCTGCAACTGAACTATATTCAATTAACCTGCGGCGAACATCTTTAATACGCACATATTAGAACCTGTTTCTCTAATAGAGGACGGATGTAGCATCGCATTTATTATTCGTGCCGTCTGTCATTTGAACAAATTGTAGCATCTAAATTACGACAAGGACACAAGATGTTGTGTCTAAAATGAGAAAATACCCTGTATCCAGTAGCTCAATCTGCCATAAATTGAGGTATTCAAAATACGTTACGCAGGTCAGCGCCTCACTGTCCTACGTACAAAATAATATAGAGCTATCAATCATCAATAAAGCAAACGCCAGCAAAACGCTCATGACTCTTGATGCGGACATTACAATGATGCTATTGCGCTATGTAGCTCTTCTCCTAGCCTGCTGATGCCAAGCAGGTACCGCACAAACATATCACTATTTTTATACTTGGCATACACAGCTCCTCTCCTGTACAAGAGAGGCGCGGATCATATCGCCTTAATACATCACCACCAAAAGGCTCACTGGTAATGCACGCTCTTTCAACTACTGACAAGCCTCGCACTCTTCGAAGCCAGCATCTCCTGGCCGTAACATGCACGCAGGACCATCTGTTTCTATGGGAGCAGCAGCAACAGGCGAGGAAGCAAAAGCCCCCCCCTGACCTCCGTCAACACTGACAGCATTCAGAGCACCGGCCTTGGATGTCGACTTCTCAGTATGCGTAGCACCAATCGTACGCAGGTAATAGGTCGTTTTCAGACCACGTAACCACGCCAGCTTATAGGTATCGTCCAGTCGCTTTCCTGATGCACCAGCCATGTAAATATTCAATGATTGCGCTTGGTCAATCCATTTTTGGCGACGCGATGCTGCCTCGACCAACCAGGATGGTTCCACCTCAAATGCTGTGGCATAGAGTGCACGTAAATCCTGGGGAATGCGATCAATCTTCGCCAGGCTACCGTCGAAATATTTCAGATCAGAAATCATGACCTCATCCCACAAACCTCGAGCCTTGAGATCTCGCACCAAATATTCGTTAATTTCTGTAAACTCACCAGAAAGATTCGACTTCACATACAAGTTTTGGTAAGTCGGTTCGATACAGGCAGACACACCAATAATATTGGAAATCGTTGCAGTAGGAGCAATAGCGACGCAATTTGAGTTGCGCATCCCAAACTCAGCAATACGTCCACGCAATGCAGACCAATCTAGTGTCTCAGAGGTGTCTGCTTCCAGATAGCCACCGCGCTCTTGTGCCAATAACTTCAAAGAGTCTTGTGGGAGGATGCCGCGATCCCATAATGAACCACGATAAGAACTATAACGACCACGCTCCTCAGCTAATTCGGTAGATGCCCAATACGCGTAATAACATACCGCTTCCATGGAGCGATCTGCGAACTCAACGGCATCCATGGAAGCATAAGGCACACGTTTAATGTGCAAGCAATCCTGGAAGCCCATGATCCCGAGACCCACAGGACGATGCCGTAGATTGGAATCACGCGCTTTTTTGACCGCGTAGTAATTAATGTCAATCACGTTATCGAGCATACGCATGGCCGTGCTGATCGTCTTTTGCAATTTAACGTGATCCAGTTCGCCATTGACTAAATGTGCTGGCAAATTAACCGAACCAAGATTACAGACGGCAATCTCCGAATCATTCGTATTGAGAGTAATCTCGGTGCATAGATTGGAGCTATGTACAACGCCGACATGTTGCTGTGGCGAACGAATATTGCATGGATCTTTGAACGTAATCCAAGGATGTCCTGTTTCAAACAACATGGACAGCATCTTACGCCACAAATCGACTGCTCGGATTTTCTTGAATAGACGCAACTCTCCACGCTCAGCACGTGCTTCATAAGCGATATAGGCTTCTTCAAAAGCTTTACCAAACTTGTCATGCAAGTCTGGCGTATCGGAAGGGGAAAATAAGGTCCAATCACCTTTTTCCATTACCCGCTTCATGAATAAATCGGGGATCCAGTTAGAGGTATTCATGTCATGCGTACGGCGGCGATCGTCACCGGTATTTTTCCGCAGTTCAAGAAATTCCTCGATATCCATGTGCCAGGTT
>JAATGO010000273.1 GCA_015654605.1 Betaproteobacteria bacterium | reverse complement strand
CTGGTTTTATCTGGATTGGATGGGTTGCCAAAGAAACAGGCTGGCCAACGCAAATTGCAAGAAATGCAGCCAAATTGGCACCAGGTTATCAACCGGGATTCAACAGTATAGCGCTCACCGTCGCTATCCTCGTCAGCATTTCTTGGGGATTACTCTTACACTGGCGCCTCTCACGTCGACCATCTGTGCTATGGCGCGCAGTGGTTCTATCTTCCGGTGGAGTCATCCTGTGCTGGGTTCTGCTAATGACACTATGGCTCCCCCTTATTAACTACAGCAAAAGCTATGCTGGTGTTGCACAACAAATTACAGATCACCTGCCATCCGGTCAACAATGTGTAACTACTAACGTCGGCTCCGCCCAGCGTGCATCTTTTGCTTACTTTGGCAACATCGATTTCAATACGGAAGGGCATCCAGAGCGCTGCCGCTTCCTGTTATTACAAGACAGTGTTGATAACCAAAATGCCGATCGCATACTCCACCAATATGAAGGTCGCTGGCAACTACTATGGGAAGGGCGTCGCCCATCTGACCGTGATGAACGTTTTCGCTTGTACCGGCGTATCAACAATTAAGAAGCCCTTACATACATAAGCTTCCATTTTCAAAATAGAGTGCACCAACCCTCCTATACTTCGCGCATCGTACGTCTGACATGGCCAATTTTTGCAGGACAGCTGGCACTCATTGCCAATGGTGTGCTCGATACGGCAATGGTGGCGCACTTTTCAGCGACAGATCTGGCTGCACTAGCACTGGGAGTATCAATCTACGTTAGTGTCTTTGTCGGCTTGTCTGGCGTGCTACAGGCATTACTTCCCATCATAGGTCAACTATTCGGCGCCAATCGCTTTTCCGATATTGGGCACACCGTCAAACAAGGGATATGGTTAGCATTATTATTGAGTTGTCTAGGGGGATTGGTATTAATGTTTGCTCCAACATTCCTGTCATTCGCCAAAGCGCCACCAGCCTTGATAGAAAAAGCGACATTGTATCTACGCATTGAAGCATTGGCACTACCCGCGACACTAGGATTTCGTGTCTATGCCGCATTGAATACTGCTATTGGTCGACCGAAAATGGTCATGATGATCCAGCTTGCTGCCCTGGTGCTCAAAATTCCACTAAACACCCTGTTCATTTTCGGTGGACTTAGTTTACCCGCACTCGGAGGCCCTGGTTGTGCCATTGCCACTGCCCTGATTTCATGGATCATGCTACTCATCAGTTGGTTACTTGTACGTTCAGCCTCACTCTATCGTGAACTACATATTACCGGAAATGGATTTATCAAACCCGACTGGCAGACGCAACGTCAGCTGCTTAAGCTTGGCATTCCCATGGGGCTGAGCTATTTTATCGAAGTCACAGCATTTACCTTGATGGCGGTACTGATTGCTCGCTTAGGTGCAGTCGCAGTCGCTGGTCATCAAATCACCGCCAATGTCGGCACAGTGCTCTACATGCTCCCCCTCTCTATTGCCAATGCTACTGGCACCCTCGTTGCCCAATCCATCGGCGCACGAGATAGACTCGCGACCAAAAAAATCGCCATGGCAGGTATTCGCCTAGCAGCATTACTGTCCGTACTCATGGGTCTCGCCATTTGGTTTGGCCGTGCCATGATCATTGGTGCTTATACCTCCGATCCCGACGTCGCAGCCGCTGCCTTGCCTTTATTCTTATTCATCGCCTTCTATCAATTATTTGATTCCATCCAGGTCACTACCGCCTTCATTTTACGTGCATACAAAATTGCCATCATCCCCACTGTCATTTATGCCTTTGCCTTATGGGGTGTTGGTCTTGGTAGTGGTTATTTGCTTGGACTAGATCCATACCAGATCGCGCCGCATTATTTACAAGGTGCCAGTGGCTTCTGGTTTGGCAATAGCATCAGTTTGGGCTTGGTCGCAGCTTGCCTGGTATGTTACCTGCGTATCGTACAACGGCGTGCACTGAAAGATTAACTCAGGAAACCTCGCAGCAGAGGTATTAATTCACTTTCCGCGCATGGCCGTCCCAATATATATCCCTGTCCCTGGTCACAATGTAGCTGCTGCAATATTGCCATTTGATTTTCTGTCTCAATTCCTTTTGCTACCACGTTAATATGTAGCGCATGAGCCAAGGCGATAATGGCAGAAATAACGGCAATCCCTGACGTTTCATTCTGGTTAAGCGATGCGATAAGTAAGCGATCTATTTTTATTTGATGACAATGTAATTCTTGCAAATATGCCAAACTGGAAAACCCAGCGCCAAAATCATCTAATGCAATATCAATCCCCAATGTTTGTATAGCACTGATAATGTCTAGATTCTTTTTTACATTCTTCATCACCGAAACTTCGGCTATATCAAAGATTAAACGTTGTGGCGACACGTTCCAACGCTGACATATATTGGTGATACGTTGAGCCAAGTCAGTCTGTAACTGCAAAGGTGAGACTCTACAAGAGACCTTGAACTCTGGAATGCCGAGTGCATCCCAACGTGCAATCTGCGCACACACTTCGTTTAGCATCCAATCCCCTAATACAAAAATTTGTCCCGACCGCTCAGCAACAGGAATAAATTCCGTCGGACTTACCCCCCCCAATTCTGGACTCCTCCAGCACAGCAATGCTTCTACTCCCGTCAGCTTCTTTGTCACCATCGAAAATTCTGCTTGAAATTTCAACGATAATTGTTGTTTCGCAATAATGTGTTCCAGTGCTTCTTTTATCTTAAGATGACGCATCGCACTGACATGCATAATCTGTTCAAAAAAATGATAAGTATTACGCCCTTTCTGCTTTGCTTCATACATCGCAGCATCTGCATTTTTCAATAATGCTTCTACCGATTCCCCACTATTTGGAAAAACAGCAATACCAATACTGGATGTCATACAGAGCGTGACATTATTAATTTTAAAATCCTGACGTAAACTAGCCAGTATATTTTCCGCAATATGTTCCACGATCTCAAGAGAAGAAAGATTTCCCAATAACACCACAAATTCATCCCCTCCAATACGCGCCACCATATCTTCTTTCCGAATGCATGCTCGTATTCTCTTCCCGACTGCTACCAACAAAGCATCTCCAACAGCATGGCCAAAAGTATCATTGATTGCTTTGAATCCATCCAAATCCATAAACAGCACAGCAAACATTGACTGACGGCGTTTCGACATATCAATTGCAAGCTGCATGCGATCGTTCAGTAATGCTCGGTTGGGTAAATCCGTCAACACATCATGTGTTGCAAAGTGCAACAGATTGCCGCGACTTTTATCCATTGTTTCCCCATGCTGTGTATTTCTCCGCATGACGCTAAATGCCAATGCTGTCATCAATCCCAACAAGCCGCCAAGAACCAGCATCACCAATGAATCTTGTGATCCCAAGAAGTGGGACACGACATTGTTCCCAGAGAAAATTTCGTGACTCACCACGGTGATCAAATGTGCCATTTCAATGGAAAAACCGATCAGCAATATGAAGGAAAGTCGCTGCCACCTTCCATTACTTGTAGAGCGAATAAACCAAATAAGGCCCCATAGAATCAAGGTAGAAAAAATGAAGGCATACAGCAGAGTCATGCCCACAGCTGGCATTTGATAAATGATATGCTGCACCCGTATCGCCTGCATGCTCAAGATATGCATCAGCGCTAATGCCATGCTGGTGAGAATATTACCCGTCAACAGCAACCACCATGCCATGTAAGAATGAATCGCCAATTGCAGAAAACTCATCGCAATGACAATAGACAATAATAGTGAAGCAAACATCGGCATATAATGTTGAATATTCTGAGGTGTATCCTGTGTGAGGATGCCCATCATCTGGATCCCCCAAATACCAATGCCCAAAATGAGTGCTCCAAGCATCAACCAGCGATGCCGTAGATAGCGCACTTCCTGCTCCACAATTCGCTCTACGATTCCCAATACTGGATAAGCAACAAGGAGTGCTACAAATACTGAGAAACTCAACAATAAGTGAAAGGAGTTAACCATATTCTTCAGAATTTTTATTAATAGCGATACCTATGCACATCTATATAAGACAGCATATGCAGCACAATCATGATCAATATGTTTATTCATGAACTATCTAGACTGCATTTCATCAATAGGTATGAAATACATTCTAATCATATATAACAACGTGTCATCATATTCACGACTAAACACTCCTTCTATTCAGGAACTCATTCTTACGCGAAAGATTGGTACAAAAATAAACTGAATCTAATATTCTAAGAAGCGATGTCTCTCGAGATATGATTTATCCACACTTTGATAGAACATGATCTCAAAAGGTAACCAAGTTGATTTCTGTTTTTACTTAATACAATTTCATCACCATTCGCGTTATCTTCTGTTTTTTGATCTTTGATAATGGTGCACGCGTATCTCCTGCTGCATAACAATGCCATATAACAACCACATGCGTTCATTACATGAATACCAGATAGCAAGAAGAGAAAAGAGAAGATTTCTTCTCATTAACTTCTGGAACAATGTATACGAATACTTCAATATACATCTCTATTATTTCCTACTGGGAATAATAGCCCCCCCTAAACTTTTTCTCTCATCATTTTTGTAATCAGCCACAACAAACATAAAGCAGTTCTATTGCATCATCTTATTCTTATTATCACGAAGATACGTCATGCAAAAACAGTATATAGCCACTACACATTACTACATACCATGTATTTCAAGAATTTTTATACTACGGAAATACGTTACCACATCAACACACGAAAACAATAGATAGAAAAAGAAAACACATATTGAATGTCGTTTAACTCATTATTACCGCAACTTAGCGGCGACCTCCAGGCAATATGCTACTTGATCCGCAATCGATGATGGCACAGGCTCTTCATCGCGGAGTACGGACTCTATCCAACGTG
>JAATGO010000218.1 GCA_015654605.1 Betaproteobacteria bacterium | reverse complement strand
TCGCGTTTGAGCAATACCATCAATGCATCCAGATCATGTGATGCTGCGACCGTATTCAGAATGAAATCAAAACTATTCAGATGCTGCGCCATCTGTTTGGCATCTTTCGATATCACCACCTCGTCTGCTCCCAAGCGTAATGCATCTTCTTTTTTGTCAGGAGACGTCGTAAACAACACAACGTGTGCCCCCATGGCATGCGCAATCTTTACACCCATATGACCTAAGCCACCAAGCCCCACAATACCCACTTTTTTGCCTTTCCCTACTTTCCAGTGTCGTAAAGGCGAGTAAGTAGTAATACCTGCACATAAGAGTGGTGCCACCGCTGCCAGATTCAGTTTATCAGATACTTTCAACACAAATTTTTCGTGCACAACGATGCTATTGGAATAACCACCATATGTCACACCGCCAATATGTTTTTCTTCTGCATTATAGGTACCTGTAAACCCATTTTCACAATATTGCTCCAAACCCTCTGCACAACTTGGACAAGATTGACAAGAATCGACCATACAACCAACACCAACAGTTTGTCCTGGTTTGAATTGCTTGACATGTTCCCCAACACTCACGACATGCCCCACAATTTCATGTCCAGGTACAACTGGATAAATAGTATTGCCCCACTCATTGCGTGCTGTATGCAAATCGGAATGGCATACGCCGCAATACAATATCTCAATTTGCACGTCATGTGACCCAGGCTCCCGACGTTCGAACTGATAGGGAGCTAGCGTAGACTCCGCTGTCTTTGCTGCATAACCATAAGATGTCGACATAATTTTCCTTTTTTCATATTGCATTCATTAAATTGCGCTACATTTCACTGCAACGCCCATGATAACCACTAACAACCTACCAGAAGTCAGCCTGCTATCGATCTCAGCAGTTCATGATAATGCGAGGAAGAAATGACTGCAAAGAATACCGTCAAATACCACCGTTTTTTTCGTCAACGCAAAAATAATGCTAGCCCTCCCAAAGCCAGCAATATACAAAAAGCAAACAGGGCACGCGTTCTCACTCGCAACACTTCCAATGCAGCAACCAACTGCGCATTTTGCTCTGCCAAAGTATTGATCAAAGCCGTCGCTTCTACCTGCTCGCTTTCAAGCTGTCCCAGACGTTGCATGAGTTGCTCAGACTCGCCGATGACCGGATGTTTACCTCCTTGGTCAGCGACTTTTTTGGCATTTTTTTTAGTGCGCGACCATAACTCCTTTGCTCCACGCACCACACCTGGAGCGGCTTGTACCACATCCCCCCATGGTATCAGTTTAAATGCTGTAATCCAGTTGATTGCCACGACTATTCTCCTTCTTTGCAAATATGCGTAAAAATGAACGCGACCTCAAGAATGCTCTGCTGAAACACCATCCCTGGAACGTAATCTCAATTTATCCATCAAAACTGATATGGCGATAAAATTAACTGATTTAAGAATTGCCATAACACTAGAAATAGTGAAGTGAAAATGTTAACTGATACTCTATTATCAACATAAAATTAACATATCTTTACCATGTAACCTAGCTAATAACTAGGCAAAATTATCAATTTGTTACTGATATTTCGTACAAAAATATTTGCAAAATCTGGAGAAAAAATGAAGTTATCTTTATGCTCGGCCACGCTATTCCTTATGTTGTCTACACTCAACATGGGGTATAGTCATGCCGCCACCTCTCAATGCAACCAAACACAGGAAGATGCGCATACGTGCGCCGAACAGACATTGAACCAGGCCGATGCCGAGCTTAATCAAACTTATCTCACGTTACGTCAGCAACTCAATAACATACAAAAGCGTCAAGCTACAGACGTTCAGTTAGCTTGGGTTAAATATCGTAAACTAGTCTGTGATTTTGAAAGTAATAGTACCAAAGACAAGTCAATGCATGATATTGTACGCGCATCCTGTCTTGCTAAAAAAACGCAGGCACGTACCGATGAACTCAAAGCAGCAATTGCTGCACTGAATAAATAATGCGCCATATCCCGACACACTGTTACATGAATAGCTAATGAGTCATGCATTAATTGTATCAAGGTTTGCCAAAGTGTCATTTGTAACGCCAACCCGTTGTTTTTTACTGGAGAAACTGATGAAAACATTATTTACATCCCTTGCTTTTATTGTCTTTACCATTTCCACTGCCATGAGTTCCACCGCAATGGCTAAAAATTCGCAGCAATCAAAAATGGTGACCTGCAACAAGGAAGCTAGTGGAAAAACAGGAGATGACCGTAAGGCTTTTATGAAAGATTGCCTCTCTAGTAGTCATGCAACAGCAGCAAATTCACAGCAAGAAAAAATGAAATCGTGTAATGCCAGCGCTGCCGGTAAAAAAGGTGATGAGCGCAAAGCCTTTATGAAATCCTGTTTAAAGAAAGACAGCTAACACCTAACACCTTTGTAACGGATCAAAAATCAAGAGCATCGAGTTGATGTTCTGATGAATCACTGCACAGTAGCAATAGGATGGTCATGGTAATCACCTGCATGATATACAGGTGATTACCATTAACCGTCGCACTTAAAACATACAAGATGCTGCTCGCAGCCGCAGTTCGTTCTAGTATCTGACGTTCCGTAGAACGAAAACTCACGCTAAGCAACTTTACACATTTCTCTTAGTTCTTCCTCGCGTATGATTCACTTTTCATTCGCATTTTGGAGTTCTCAATGAATATTCATCTAGCCTTCGGCCCCCTGGCTGCCCTGATTGCAGGCATACTTATTCTTATCATGCCACGTTTGCTTAACATCATCATTGCACTGTATCTGATTATTATTGGTGCTGTTGGCGTGTTCGGTATCCACTCTCTACCATTCATTTCAAGCTGACTTTTCTCTCGGAATGAGTAAGTTCAATAACCTTGGTAGCTCTGTCACTGATAGTATTATCTACAACGCACTTCATGGCAGCCCCCGCCCCATTTGTCGCCATAACATAACAGTATGAAATATCAAACAACACTGTCAAACTGCCATCGTAAACAGATTTGGCGACTACCAGTACAAAGATAATGACTATCCATACCAAGACCTGCAGCATACAGTAGCTTCCCTGTAGGCGCGGGCGATACTACAAAAGTGGCACTAGCGATGGGTGCCTGCTCATGCGCAAATACAAGTGGCAACCAAGGGCGCTCCCATGATGGAATGTCAGCCGCCTGATAATGATGTTTCAGCGTTCTGGTAGGGCGATTGCGTGCCAATTTCAAGCGTTCACCACCACTGCGCCACCGAATTTCCAAAAATTGCTGTTCAAGCCAGACAGCAGCAATACCTTCCGATCCCTCATCAAAATACAAACTACCACCAAACTCAGGAAAAACCAGCTGAGATTCGCCTTGCCAGATAAAATGGTGAGGGGCAATATATTCAGGAGATGTTGTCCTACGCTTCGTCAAAAAAACACGGTCACGGT
>JAATGO010000246.1 GCA_015654605.1 Betaproteobacteria bacterium | reverse complement strand
TTTTTATGAAATAATTTTGTACAGGCGCTAATTCTCTAAATTTATAACCTTTGATCTCTCCAATTTTCTGGAACTGCTCGAAAATGCCAGCAGGTACCAGTGAAACGCCTGCACCGGCAGTTACACAGCCAAGAATAGTTCCGTAACTAGCGATGCTTGCGATATCGACCGAAACCTTGTGTTCGTGTAGCCAGCGTTCAAGCGCTTGACGATAAGGGCAGCCCTGTGGCCACATATAAACGTTTTTCCCTTTTAAATCCAGGGGGTGCGATATTTCCCCTGCAAAAGGAGATGCTATTAACACTAGAGATTCTTTGTAAATATTTACATGAGAAACATCTGGGTGCTCGCTCTTTGTCGCGATGATTGCGCCATCTAATTTATGGTCAGCGACGTCGCGTACCAACTGTTGCCACGTACCTGTGCTGAACTGCATTTGGACGGCTGGATAGCCCTGGTGGAATTTCGACAATACCGTTGGCAGTCGACCGGTTGCCGCCGTTTCAATGGCGCCAATCCTCAATACTCCAGAAGGCTCTGAGGATGGTTCCAGCGCCATGCGAGCCTCCTCGCAAAATGCCAATATTTTGCACACGTATCCGAGAAATATTTCTCCTGAAGGCGTGATGACGAGGCCGCGTCCCTTCCGCATGAAAAGTGCCACGCCTAAATCTTGCTCCAGAAGCTTTATTCTGTTTGTTATGTTCGAAGGCACGCAGTGCAGTATTTCCGACGCTTTAGCGATGCTACCTTGTTCGACAACCGTCTTGAACATTTTGAGCTGAGACAATTCCATCGGCCATTTACTCACTAAAAGTGAATGATGGCGTCATTATAAATCAGTTGAAGTGTTCTACTCAACAGCCTTAGAATCCAACGAACTGGGGGAGGAAGAAAAACTCCGTCTTGTTGGTGGATGTCCCTAACGTCGCTTGAGGGTCGCATATTGTTTCGCTCTCTCACTAGGCAAGGATTTCCAAATATCGTAACTGGCGCCCAATTTCGCTGGCTCGTAGTTGAAAAGAGGTCAATCCATGAATTCTGTCATTTTGCAAAACCATGCCGATATACCGAAAGCGTTTTCGTCTGTGCAGGAGTTGGGCGATATCTTCGTAGAAGCACTACCTATACATATCTCAAAGTTAAAAATCTTCAGGCGCTCGATAACCGAATACTTCCGCAGCGTATCTGCCCCCGACCAGATAGATCATGTCGAGGAACTTCAATACGTCATGCACGAAGTTCTTTATCATCCGATAACACAGGAGGCGCAAACTTACGCTGAGGATGCCTTTGAATAAAGCATCTTTGATGAATCATTGCCTAATAATAACTTATGAACGTTGATATCGCTCTCGTAGCACTGGGGTTCTTTGCTTTTTGTGGTGGATTGATCGATGCAGCTGTGGGGGGAGGGGGACTTGTTCAAATCCCCGCACTTATTCACGCCCTACCTAATTACAGCTTAGCAACTGTTTTTGGAACCAACAAATTAGCCGTTTTTTTGGGGAATTCTTTTTCGATTTCAAGCTATCTGAGACGGGTGAAGATCATATGGAAACTCATCATTCCAATAATGGTTTCTGCCTTTGTATTTTCCTTTGCTGGAGCTTTTTCTGTGTCGCTCGTTCCACGAGCATTCATGGAATATTTAGTTTTTTTCGTTCTTGTGACAATGGCGGTTTATACATTTGTGAATAAAGATCTGGGTCGGCTTCATTCCGATATCCGAGTCGGAACGAGAGAAATACTAGTGGGGATAATTATCGGAGGTTTCATCGGTTTTTATGATGGCGTATTCGGCCCAGGCAGCGGGAGTTTATTACTATTTTTCTTTGTGAAGTATTTTGGTTTTGACTTTTTGAATGCTTCAGCATCGGCCAAGCTAATCAACTTGGGAACGTTTACTGCCGCGCTGCTATTTTTCATACCATCAGGACATGTGTTGTGGCTGGTGGGAGGGATAGTCGGCATTTGTAATATTGCAGGTGCTATCACCGGCGTTTTTTTGTCGTTACGGTATGGCAGTAGTTTTATCAGGGGTTTTTTCCTGATATTGTTGCTATTTCTTATTGGTCGGTTAGGAGTTTCAATTTTCCTTTAGAGTTTATTAAAGGAATCCGATATCGTACGAGCCTTCAGGCCGTGAGCTTGATCATTGCAGTGGCATGAAGGCGAGACTTGTCACTAAGGGCCGCTCGAAATCTCATTTTAGACGGCGATTGATACCGCGCCATGAGAACTCTGTACAACGTTCCAACGTTTTGGCAGGACTTGCAAACCGGTTTGACTTCACTTGATGCTTTTAGCGTATTGAAAACAAGTGCCAGGCTGTCGTGAACTGACCCCAACCGTTGGATGTAATGGCCAACTATTTTGGGGCAGTTCAGACGGGACTTTTTTACTGCATGTTTTGCAGATAGATTTTATTGCTGAATTTTATTGCATATACCAGCCATGGCTAACAATAACAGATTGTCCAGTTAACGCATTAGTTGGGAATGCTGCCAGGAATACAGCTGTTTGTGCGACGTCGGCAGTTGTCGTGAATTCGCCGTCAACAGTATCTTTGAGCATAATCTTTTTGATGACATCATCTTCGCTGATGTTGAATTGCTTGGCCTGCTCAGGGATTTGTCGCTCTACTAAAGGTGTGCGTACGAAACCAGGGCAGATCACATTTGAGCGAATTTTGTCTTTGGCGCCTTCTTTGGAGACGACTTTTGCCAGACCAAGTAGTCCATGTTTGGCTGCTACATATGGTGCTTTCAGCGGCGATCCTTCGTGTGAATGTACCGAGCCCATATAAATAATCGATCCACCACGCCCAACCTTGATCATGGCACGCATGGCTGCACGCGTGGTGAGAAAAGCACCATCCAGGTGAATTTCCAGCATCTTGCGCCAATTGGCCAATGTACTGTCGACAATGGGGGCAATAATCTGAATACCCGCATTGCTGATGAGTACATCCAAACTTCCGTAGGCTTTCACTGCATCAGCGATGCCTTGATCGACCTGGGTCTCGTTGGTAACGTCCATGGAAACCGCCATGGCGGTGCCG
>JAATGO010000314.1 GCA_015654605.1 Betaproteobacteria bacterium | reverse complement strand
CGGGTTTATATTATTGCGCAATGAGATGCCTGCAGGCTCCGTTCGTTGGATGCCAATTGATACCAATCACAATATATGGGAAGTATCTCGTATGGGGGTATTACCAGAACATCGTGGGGAACGCCTGTCTCAACATTTGATGGAGGCACTAATACATCGTGCCCTCATGGTCGATGTACGAGAGTTGCGCCTGGCGGTGAGGCCAGACCAGGTACAACTGGTCGATTTATATGTAGCGCTCGGCTTTGAGTTAGCACCAGAGCTGGAATATACTCGTGCCACCCTTCATGCCGCTCCTCCTATCGTAATGCGTAGATGGCTCAAAGTATAAATAGAGTTAAGAGATAGCGTAGAGGGTGCCATCTCAGTTATCAGTTTGGTCTAACCTCAATACGTAAATTTTCTTTCAGACATTGATCTTGTCAAGATCAATGATCATGGCAAAACTCATCCTGCCACTCTGAATACACATATGATTTCCCGCCACTACAGGTGCGCCAAGAGGATCCAGAATGAGTTCTTGTTTTCCTTCAGCCTGCACACCTGGAATCTGCTTACCTGATCAAGCGCTTATCGGAACCAAAAGGATCAAAGATATATAAACCATGCCTCGTGTGTATGCCAACATGATTCCCTGATGAGGCATCATGTTGGCATCCTATCCCGCACAGGAGAGTCATTGAAATGTATTCTTACCGAGGGAATGCAGCGGGCGGCGCCATCGTTATTATTTTTTCAATCACGCGCCAGTGACATCCTAGTGTCCTGAGATTTCAGAAAACGATGTCCTGACAACTTCGCCACTGTCGATGTTGAAGTGCACATTAAAAAAACGGTTCTCGTAAATATGAAGGTATCGCCAATCCCAGACGACTTCGTGCATGCGCTTGAATGGCACTATCGTGCGAGGCCGCCCCAGCATCCGTCGCACTTCTTCTTGTGACATACCAGGGCGAATTAACGCAAAGTTATCATCTGTCAATACTTGGCGATAGTCCGTTAATTTACCGTCGGTACCAATGGAAAACATCCAGGTACGCACTCCTTCCGGTCCTTTTGGATATTCCAACGTATGTTTGCCATCCCCATCATCCCACACCGTATCAGGCTTTCCCATGGCGGCAATGACTTCGGCTTCTGTCGACATCCCTTTTTGCAATTTATCCAAACCAAATTCCTCCAACGGATTACCATTTTTATCACATGCCAATAGCAAGACTGCTGTGCACAAGACGATCATCCAGCTATGTGCCCCTCCTTAGCATCTAATATTCATGACCTCACCAGTAATTCCTACAAAACATTATATTCATGTCAAAATAACAACATCTGCCATGACCCTACTTGTTACCCCCCAAGTCAGGGTAGAATAGCGCCAATTGATTTAGTTCACAAATAACCGGGAAACAGCACCATGCCCAAGCTCACCAATTACGTCTCAGAAGCAACACTCTTTCTTGATAGCCTCAAGCAGAAAAATCCTCATCTAGAGGAGCAACAACGAGCAGGACGAGCATTGCTATGGGACAAGACACCAATCGACATGGATAAAACAGCGCGAGACAAGGAATCTCGCGTGAAACAAGCGCCTTACGTCTATCAAAATCACTGACGCAAAATGGCTGCAACCACATCGGACGCTACTGAACTGACTCTTGACGGCCAACCGGATACCACACCGGATGTCATTGATGGTGTCGCTTACGCTACCCTTTATGGCGAGCCGCTATTCAAGCTGCCAAGCGATCTGTACATTCCACCAGATGCGCTGGAAATTTTCCTGGAAGCTTTCCAGGGACCGTTGGATTTACTGCTATACCTGATCCGCAAGCAGAACTTCAATATCCTCGATATTCCGATGGCGCAGGTGACATTGCAATATCTTAAATACGTGGAACAAATACGTCAGCACAATCTAGAATTGGCTGCAGAATACCTGTTGATGGCAGCCATGCTGATTGAAATCAAATCACGTATGCTGTTGCCGCTCAAAAAAGCCGATACCGGTGAAGAAGCGGAAGACCCCCGTGCAGAGCTCGTCCGCAGACTGCTGGAATATGAACAGATGAAGCTTGCCGCACAGGCACTCGATGCACTTCCCCAAGTTGGTCGCGATTACGTCCGTACCCAAGTATATATCGAGCAAACTGTTGTCTCGCGCTGGCCAGAGGTTGACATCAACGACCTACAAACAGCCTGGGCAGACGTACTTCGCCGCGCCAAACTTGTCGCCCATCATCACATCAGTCGTGAAGAATTATCCGTACGCGAACATATGACCAGTATTTTACGTCGCTTGCAATCGGTTAAATTCGTCGAATTCGCTGATCTGTTCGACCCATCGCGCGGAGTTCCCGTGGTGGTTGTCAATTTTGT
>JAATGO010000219.1 GCA_015654605.1 Betaproteobacteria bacterium | reverse complement strand
TGCTGCGTTGAAAAAGAATACGCCGCTGATTGATGAAAAGCTGGAACTGGAAAAGCTGCAATGGTTGATCAAGAATCAGATAGTGGCTGCCGAATCACGTGAAGATGGTATGGGTGGCATACGTAAGGCACGCCTAGATAAATCGGTTGCTTTGTTATCTAAGGCTTTTGAACTGCCAGGAAAACCAACTTCGGCGGATATTTATACGAGCGCTTTTTTACCAGCAGCAACGATACGCAAATTACCATAGTAGCAAGTTAATAACTTGTCAAATCAGCTTGTCAAATTGGGGAGAGACTGATGCGGTTTAACACGCATACGCTGGAGCATGCCATGCCCTGGTGTTTTGTAGCACTGCTATTGATAGTGTGGGAGGGCGTTTGTCGATTATTCGATATCCCTGTTTTTTTATTGCCTAGCCCGGAAGATATTGTGCGCTCTGGCGTGAAGTGGGTAAGCCCGATTCTGACAAATGCTGCCTATACACTGTTTTCAACAGTGCTTGGATTTGTATTGGCAGTCGTACTTGGGATGGCATTGGGTGTGGCCATAGGTTCGTCGCGGTTGATATATCGAGGGCTATATCCAGTATTGATCGCATTTAATAGTATTCCTAAAGTAGCAGTGGTGCCGGTTTTTGTTATCTGGTTTGGTGCAGGTACAGTACCTGCGGTATTGACGGCGTTTATGGTGTCTTTCTTTCCGATTGCCGTCAATATCGCGACGGGTCTTGCCACGGTTGAGCCAGAGTTGCTTGATGTACTGCGGGCATTGGGCGCGAATCGGCGTGATATTTTGAAAAAGGTAGGGCTGCCACGAGCCATGCCATATTTTTTTGCTTCGTTAAAAGTGGCAATCACATTAGCCTTTGTCGGCACCATCATTTCTGAAACAGTCGCATCACGTCATGGAATTGGTTATTTGATGATGGCGGCAACATCAAATTTTGATACGCCTTTGGTGTTTGCAGGGTTGATTGTAACTTCTGTGATGGGTGTGGTGATGTACGGTATTTTTGCAATGATAGAAAAACGCACTACTTCTTGGTCTCAACGTGATGGCGGTATGCTGTCTTAAAACATGATGAATATATTTGATGTGGTAATACATGGTGGAACAATCGCAACGGCAAGTGATATTTTTCGTTGCGATGTTGCTATCAAGGATGGAAAAATAGCAGGGCTTGGTCATGGTATGAAGGGAATACGTATGATTGATGCGACTGGCAAGCTGGTACTGCCTGGTGGAATTGATGCGCATTGTCATTTAGATCAGCCTCGCGCCAAAGGACTGGCATCTGGTGGTGCCGTGATGGCAGATGGCTTTGCATCAGGTAGTCTGTCGGCTGTATTTGGTGGTACGACCACCATTGTTCCTTTTGCAGTTCAACATCGGGGGCAGTCAGTGTTCGATGCCGTGGAGGATTACCATAAGCGCGCCACTGGTAAAGCTTATATTGATTATGGATTTCATTTGATTGTATCGGATCCGACCCCAGAGGTATTGACGCAGGAATTGCCTGAATTGATTGCTGATGGTTTTGCTTCAGTCAAGGTGTATATGACATACGAAGCGATGAAACTATCGGATAGGCAAATACTCGATGTGCTCGATGTAAATAACCGCTCTGGTGCGTTGACTATGATACATGCGGAAAATTTTGAATGTATCGCCTGGTTGACGGAACGTTTGGAGGCGGAAGGAAAGATTGAGCCTCGTTACCACGAAGTATCACGTCCGCAGGCAGTAGAGCGTGAGGCAACACATCGCGCTATCGCTTTGTCAGAAGTTGCACAGGCACAGTTATTGGTGGTACATGTGTCTGGCCGTGAGGCGATAGAAGAAATTCGTCGTGCTCGTACTCGGGGTGTCAATATTTATGCTGAAACTTGTCCTCAGTATTTGTTATTGAGTACGGAAGATCTGGATCAGCCAGACTTTCATGGGGCCATGTGCATGTGTAGTCCACCGCCACGTGATCCAGCCAATCAAGAACATGTTTGGCAAGGTATACAGGATGGATTGTTTGATATTCTTTCTTCTGACCATGCTCCTTATCGGTTTGATAAAGAGGGTAAGTTGATGAATGGGCGTAATGCGCCATTTAGTTGTGTTGCAAACGGCATTCCTGGTTTGGAAACACGTGCACCATTACTTTTTTCCGAAGGTGTGATGGCAGGACGGATTGACCTTAATCGTTTCGTCGCGTTGAATTCAACGAATGCAGCAAAACTATATGGTATGTACCCTCAGAAGGGGACGATTGCCGTGGGAGCAGATGCAGATATTGCCATTTGGGATCCAAAACGAAAAGTCACTATCACTAATGAGATGTTGCATCATAACGTGGACTACACACCTTTTGAAGGTCGCGTTGTCACAGGGTGGCCGGTTACTGTGTTATCTCGTGGAACGGTAATTTGTCATGAGGGAAAACTGGAGGTGGAAATTGGTCACGGACGTTTTCTGAAGCGTTATCGTA
>JAATGO010000423.1 GCA_015654605.1 Betaproteobacteria bacterium | reverse complement strand
TGGCTTAAGCGTCAGGGAGGCGTGAAGGAAATGGAGCGCCGGAATATTGCGAAAGCGGCATTACTGTACGAATATCTGGATAGCACCGCATTTTACCGGACACAGATTGTTCCAGAATGTCGGTCACGTATGAATGTTCCTTTTTTCTTGCAAGATGAAACAAAAAATGACCTGTTTTTGGCAGAAGCCATCAAGCATGGACTTCTACAGTTGAAGGGGCACAAGTCTGTTGGTGGTATGCGCGCTTCTATTTATAACGCGATGCCGATGGAAGGTGTGCAGGCGCTTGTCTCTTTCTTGAAAGAATTTGAACGCTTGCATGGCTAATGTGATGCGATCGGCAGGACGTGATGTTCTGAAGTCATGGGCAACATCCATATGGCTGCGATATCAGAAAATGTCGGCACTGAGAATAGTTAGTTGTACAGAATAATGGCATAAATAGTGCAGGGAGATGGATTCCTTTGGGAATAGCAATATTTCCCCATTATTGGGGAGAAGGAAAGAATGATGATGAGTGACGATAGACTCTTGGCCTTACGGCAAAAAATTGATGCCATTGATGCAGAGATACTGGATCTGCTGAATCGCCGCGCACGCATTGCGCAAGAAGTCGGGCATCTCAAGGAGGAAACCAATGCGCCAGTTTTTCGTCCAGAAAGAGAGGCGCAGGTCTTGCAGCGTGCAGCCGAACGCAATGCGGGTCCGTTATTAAACGCGGATGTGAAAACCATTTTCCGTGAGGTGATGTCGGCATGTCGGGCACTGGAAAGACGCGTTGTCGTGGCTTATCTTGGGCCTGCAGGCACGTTTAGTGAGCAGGCAGTGCATCTCCAGTTTGGCCAGGCTGTCGAAGGTTTGTCATGTGCATCTATTGATGACGTGTTTCGAGATGTTGAAGCAGGAACTGCCGATTTCGGTGTGGTGCCAGTGGAAAATTCCACTGAGGGAGTGATTAATCGAACGCTGGATTTATTGCGGCAGACGACATTAAGTATCAGCGGAGAGATTTCGATTCCGATACACCACAATTTAATGACCCGATTGGGAACCATGCAATCTGTGACACACATTTGTGCACATCCACAGGCTCTGGCTCAATGTAATGCATGGCTCAATCAGAATTATCCTGCGATAGAGCGCCAGGCGGTGGCATCCAATGCGCAGGCTGCGCAGATGGCAAGCGAGGATGATACAGTCGCCGCGATTGCAGGAGATATTGCAAAAAGCAAATATCATTTGCTGACGGTGAGCCCGCATATTCAGGATGATCCACATAATCGCACCCGTTTTGCGGTGATCGGCCGTTTGCAGACAGCGCCTTCTGGACATGATCAGACGTCGCTCATATTGTCCGTGCCAAACAAGGCTGGTGCCGTTTATAATTTATTGGCACCATTAGCACGTCATGATGTATCGATGACGAGATTTGAATCACGGCCATCGCGTATGGGAACTTGGGAATATTATTTTTATGTTGATTTGGAAGGGCATGCGCAGGAGCCAAAGGTGGCTAGTGCGTTGCGCGAGTTGAAAGACAGTGCTTCGTTTTTCAAACTGCTGGGTTCTTATCCTTTTAGTTTTTAAGCACGTGAACGGAACAAGAATAGTCAATAGTAATAAGAGTAATAAGAAACAATAAAAGATACGTAGTACAGGATACGCAGTACAAGAATAAGCAACATGCAACGATAGGGTGATGTCATGTGATAACCCCATTGCATACCATTACTAGTCATTTGAAAGTTTTACCATGTCTCAACAATCCGGCACCACCAATACAGAATCTTCGTTCCCATTTGGTTTACGTTACGTGCGGGCTCTTGCTCCCTATCAGGCAGGTAAGCCGATTGCAGAAGTGGCGCGTGAATTTGGCTTGGTGGAAAGCAGTATTATCAAACTGGCCTCTAATGAAAATCCATTAGGTATGCCAGAGTCGGCCAAGCTCGCCATGCAGAAAGAGTTGGCAGAACTTGGGCGTTATCCAGATGCCAATGGGTTTGTGTTAAAAGCAGCCCTTAGTGCGAAATATGATGTGCCAGAAAACTGGATTACCTTGGGCAATGGTAGTAACGATATCTTGGAATTAGCAGCGCATTCTTTTGTGGAGCCAGGACAGTCGGTGGTCTATTCTGAGTACAGCTTTATTGTCTATGCGTTGGCGACACAGGCTATTGGTGCGCGTGCGATCGTTGTGCCAGCGCGTGACTTTGGGCATGATGCAAAGGCGATGGCGGCTGCGGTGACTACAGACACCAAGTTGTTGTATATTGCCAATCCTAACAATCCAACAGGGACTTTTTTACCTGCGGCAGAGTTGGAAAAACTTATTGATGCAATGCCGCCGCATGTCATCGTTGTATTGGATGAGGCATACAATGAATATCTATCGGCAGACCAGCAATACGAATCAACTCGTTGGGTACGCAAGTACCCCAATCTGATTGTTTCGCGTACGATGTCTAAAGCGTATGGGTTGGCAGGGCTGCGTGTCGGGTTTGCGATTGCACAAGCAGAAGTTACGGATTTGTTGAATCGTGTTCGTCAGCCATTCAATGTAAATTCTCTGGCACAGGCTGCGGCAGTAGCGGCATTGGGAGATAAGACATTTTTGCAGAAAACCGCTGAAATCAATGCACTTGGCTACAGGCAACTGACACAGGCATTTGATCAACTTGGGTTGGAATATGTGCCATCATTTGGGAATTTTGTTCTGGTCAAGGCTGGCAATGATGACAATGCTGGCGCACGTGTCAATTTGGCTTTGTTAAAGCAGGGCATTATTGTACGACCAGTTGCCAATTACAAAC
>JAATGO010000323.1 GCA_015654605.1 Betaproteobacteria bacterium | reverse complement strand
GTGGCTTACGGGTATCCGAATTGGTGTTGTTGAAATCAGTTGAAGTGGGTATGAATGAAGGGGTGTTACGCATTACAGGAAAAGGCAATAAGACACGGTTGGTGCCATTTGGTGAAGAGGCGCGCAGCTGGATGGAGCGTTATTTACAACAGGCCCGTCCGCAGATATTGGGAGCTCAGGTAGATGACGCATTATTCGTTACTGGAAGGGGCGGTGCGATGACGCGCCAGATGTTCTGGATATTGGTAAAAAAATATGCATTGTTGGCAGGTGTTCATGCGCCATTGTCTCCCCATACACTACGGCACGCATTTGCGACACATTTGCTCAATCATGGTGCGGATCTGCGGGTAGTGCAATTATTGTTGGGGCATGCTGATATTTCAACTACACAGATTTATACTCATGTTGCACGAGAACGGTTGAAAAAATTACATGCAGAACATCATCCTCGTGGATGATATTTGAAGGGATCGGGGCGCTTCATATCTGATGAATATAAATTCTCAGGCGACTAACAAAACGATTATTCTTGCGGCATAATAGCGGTTCAATGGCAAAAATAGGACATATTTCAGAGACACCTGCAACGCAGTTTTTGCGCAGGCATGGTGTCGTCTTTACTGAACATTCTTATGTCTACCAGGAGCACGGTGGGTCAGCATTATCTGCACATGAACTTGGTGTTGATGAGCATTGCGTGATTAAAACACTTGTCATGCAAAACGAAATAGCGATGCCATTGATAATATTGATGCATGGTGATTACAAGGTATCTACCAAACAATTAGCGCGCCAAATAGCATGCAAATCAATTGAACCATGCAAACCAGAAATCGCTCATAAGCATTCTGGTTTTTTGGTGGGAGGCACTTCACCATTTGGTACCAAAAAGGCGATGCCGGTATATGTAGAAGCGAGCATATTCGATTTGCAGAAGATTTATATTAATGGTGGACGTCGTGGATATTTGATTGGTATTTCCCCATCAATCATCGCAGATATATTGCCATATACGAAAGTGCATTGTGCATTGGAAGGCTAAATTATTGTTAGCCAACGTTTTTGAATCAAGTGTTATAGAGGAATGAATGAATACCTTGTTATGTGTGGTTGCGGCTTATTTGATCGGCTCTATTTCGTTTGCCGTATTGGTGAGCAAATGTTTTGGTTTGGCTGATCCACGGACGTATGGCTCAGGCAACCCAGGAGCAACCAATGTGCTGCGTAGTGTGAATAAGGCTGCAGCAGTAGTGACGCTATTGGGCGATTGTGTCAAAGGATGGCTGGCAGTCTGGCTGGTACAAAAATTCGGGGGCCAGTTTGGCGTTATAGACAGTGGTGTTGCATTGGTTGTGTTGGCAGTATTTTTGGGGCACTTGTGGCCGATTTTCTTTCGCTTTGTTGGTGGCAAAGGGGTGGCAACAGCGTTGGGTATATTGTTAGCATTAAACGTATGGCTTGGTGTGTTAACACTGCTAACATGGGTTGTCGTGGCAAAACTCTTTCGTTATTCGTCGTTGGCCGCACTCGTTTCTGCTGTATTGGCGCCATTTTATTATGGGCTACTGTTTCATAGCGCAGAAAATATTCTGTTGGCGGTGGTGGTGATGAGTGTTTTGTTGATTTTTCGTCATGGGAAAAATATTGCAAATTTGCTTTCTGGCAAGGAAGGCAAAATTGGTTCGACGAAATAAAGAATTGAATAGTTTATTAAAGAACTTACTGAAGTGAAATCACTAAAGGACTGGCTGACGCTGGTGTATTAATGAGGCAGGCTGGATAATTCATCCAATGGCCAGCGGGGACGTACGTTAAAAGCATAGTTATGACTGGCGGCATCAGGATGCTGTTGTAGCCGCATGGCGCCTGCAAAGGCGATCATTGCACCATTGTCAGTGCAGAATTCCAAGCTTGGATAAAATACCTGATAGTGCCGTTTTGCAGTAGCGGCATTGAGCGCTGCACGCAATTGCTGGTTAGCTCCTACGCCGCCTGCGATAACGAGTCGCTGCATGCCGGTATGCTTGAGTGCGGTCATGCATTTTGCAACAAGTACTTCGACGATGGCATCTACAAAACCGCGTGCAATATTCGCTTTTTCCTGTTCCGACATGTGATCCCCTTGTTTTTTAACAACCGTCAGAACCGCGGTTTTTAACCCGGAAAAGCTGAAATCGAAGTTCTGGGAATGTAGCATGGGACGGGGTAGGTGGTAGGCATCGGGGTCACCAGATTGTGCCAGTTGTGAAATGGCGGGACCACCGGGATAAGGCAGGCCAAGCAGTTTGGCTGATTTGTCGAATGCTTCGCCTGCGGCATCATCCAAAGTTTCACCAAGTAATTGGTATTGGCCGATACCTGTTACGCGCATCAGTTGTGTATGCCCGCCGGATACCAGTAAGGAGACAAAAGGGAATGTCGGTGGATGCGCAGACAGTAATGGTGATAGCAGATGCCCTTCGAGATGATGGATGCCGATAACAGGTTTATCCAATGCCATGGCTAGGCCACAAGCAATCGAAGAGCCAACCAATAGTGCACCTGCCAGGCCTGGTCCTTGCGTATAGGCGATAGTGTCAATATGCTTGGCTAGTATGCCACTTTGCTGCAATATTTGACGCAGTAATGGAATTGCGCGGCGGACATGGTCACGGGATGCCAGTTCCGGGACGACGCCACCATACTCCTGATGCATGGCAATTTGAGAAAATAAGGCATGGGAAAGTAAACCCTTTTGCGTGTCGTACAACGCAAAGCCAGTTTCGTCACAAGAGGATTCGACGCCAAGAACAATCATAAAATACGAGTTAAGATGAAGAGGGTGTTGCGGAATTCATTTTACAGCATCCTTTAGAAGCAGCGCGGACAGGGAATCTTATTTTTTCTGCCCTAAAATGTACCTTGGGGCAGGCATTGTAGAGGAAAGTTTTGATATATTGGAACAAATGACACTCGGATAAAGTTTAGTGTACTCTGTGCGCACATCATGTATTGGAATGTAGAAATGGCAGAATTTTTGGCGGCAGCACGTTATATTAAGGAAATCGGACGTGGAAAAGAGGGTGCGCGCAGCTTATCGCGTGAAGATGCGCAAATATTGTATGCAGCCATGTTGGATGGTCGTGTCAGCGACTTGGAATTGGGCGGTATTTTGCTGGCCATGCGCATCAAAGGAGAGTCGGTTGAGGAAATTGCAGTCTTTCTAGGTGCCGCCGAAGCTTCTTTTCCTACTATCACCGTACCACCAACAACATATGCCCCTGTCGTCATTCCAAGTTATAACGGCTCTCGACATATGGCGAACTTGACGCCATTGCTGGCGTTGTTATTGGCACGAGAAGGAGTGCCAGTTCTGGTACATGGCGTCACACATGATCCCCAGCGTATTACTAGCGCCGAGATTTTTTCCGAATTGGGTTATGCTCCGGCGCAGAATGCGACGCAAGCTGCTGAGGCAATGAAGCAAGGACAAGCAGTTTTCATGTCGATTCAACAGCTGGCTCCAAAGATGGGGCGGTTGTTGGCGATGCGCCGTATCCTTGGTGTGCGTAATTCAACACATACTCTGGTCAAGATTATGCAACCCTTTACCGGGCCAGCATTGCGGCTGACATCCTATACGCATCCTGAATATTATCAATTACTCCGTCAGTATTTTATGCATGCAGCACCTGCTGCGCGTGGTGATGTATTTTTAATGCGTGGCACGG
>JAATGO010000383.1 GCA_015654605.1 Betaproteobacteria bacterium | reverse complement strand
TCGTGAGCGCGGCGGCGATTGGCGTCCATCGAAAATCTCCCTGATCGAAGATGCCCCGCGCCGGACCGTTGGAGGGAAACGGGCCAATCGCGGGGCTATTGACGGCCATTGTAAAACCTTGGGGAAGGCAATGACACGTCAAGATTTGGTGAGGGTTCGCAACCCGCGAACCCTCTTCTGCAGCACCAGTCAGTGGGTTGGTCGAACCTTGTGAAGTGAAATTTGAACATGTGATGGGTGTGACTCGGCTGTGGGAGTCTCCTCGTGTTACAAAACCATATAGCGAAGAACAATGGGCACAGATCGAAGAATTGGGGCATGTCATCGATGAAGATCTAGAGGCGCTTGATGTACGGTTGACGATGGGTGGAGAGCCGACTTTTGTTGCACTCGATCATCCAGATGAAGCGGAATGGAATACAGCTGCTTTGGGTCCTACCAAAAAACCACTGGCAGCAACGTTATACCATCGTATGCGTGAGCAATATGCAACGCAGGGATTGCCCCATTTTGGACAAGGGAAATGGTATCCGGGCGAGCAATTGCCTCGCTGGTCGTTGAATTGTTATTGGCGCCGTGATGGTCAGCCTATTTGGTTGAATCCGGCGTTGATTGCAGATGAAACTATACCTAGCGTCAGCGATGAAAATGTGACTGAGCGATTTCTTCAAGGTGTTGCTGAGCGATTGTCGCTGGATGGAAAATATATATTTCCAGCATATGAAGATACTTTTTATTATTTGTGGCGAGAACGGCGGTTACCCCGTAATGTGGATGTAGAGAATGCACGTTTGGACGATAAGCAAGAGCGAGATCGTTTGGCGCGTGTATTTGGGCAGGGCTTGCAGAAGGTGGTAGGTCATGTCTTGCCAGTCGCGCGACGAGAAGATGATCTCGGCTGGCAGAGCAGTGCGTGGTTTTTGCGCAGTGAGTGTTGTTATCTTTATCCAGGAGATTCATCACTCGGTTATCGCCTACCACTGGATTCGCAGCCATGGGTCAGAGCAGAGGAGTATCCATATGTGCATGCGGCTGATCCTACACAAGAATTTTCACCATTGCCATCAGCACAGCATATTCATGAAAATTTTCCTGGTACGTCGATATCACCACCGCCTACGATAATGTCCGCCACCTCTGAGGTGGAAGCACCAAAGTTTGTGTTGCAGTCGGCACGTAGTGTCAATAGTAAAGGTGCACCATCCAGTATTGCCGATGTTTCTGATGAGGTTGCTATTGCTGCTAGCGATGTTGTACGCACAGCGCTGTGTGCAGAGGTCCGCAATGGTGTGTTGTATTTGTTTATGCCTCCTTTGGCAACATTGGAAGGTTATCTTGATCTGGTTGCGGCCATCGAAGCGACAGCAGAAATTCTGAGGCAACCGGTGTTATTGGAAGGCTATGAGCCACCGCATGATCCCAGGTTGAGAAAATTCAGTGTGACGCCTGATCCGGGAGTGATTGAGGTTAACATTCAACCAGCCAATAACTGGCAAGAGTTGGTGGCACAAACAACCCATTTATATGACGCTGCTCGTGAATCGAGATTGACGACTGAGAAATTTATGCTTGATGGTCATCACTCTGGTACCGGCGGAGGTAATCATATGGTACTAGGAGGAATCACCACGAGTGATTCTCCTTTTCTTCGACGCCCGGATGTTTTGCGCAGTTTGATTAGTTATTGGCATAACCATCCATCGTTGTCCTACCTGTTTTCCGGCATGTTTATTGGACCAACATCACAAGCTCCACGTCTGGATGAGGCACGCAATGATGCTATTCCTGAAATTGAGCTGGCTTTTTCTGAAATGGAGAAGCAGATGGCTGATGGGGAATGTGCGCCATGGTTACTGGATCGCTTGTTGCGTAATTTACTGATTGACGTGACCGGAAATACCCATCGCGCGGAATTCTGTATCGATAAACTGTATTCTCCGGACAGTGCAACGGGGCGCTTGGGATTACTGGAATTGCGTGCATTCGAAATGCCGCCACATGCACGCATGAGTTTGACGCAGCAATTGTTGTTGCGCTCACTCGTTGCCCATTTCTGGAAGATACCTTATAAGCCAACCAGACTGGTACGCTGGGGAACAGAATTGCATGACCGATTTTTGTTGCCACATTTTATCTGGCAGGATTTTAGTGATGTAATTGAGAATTTGCAGCAAGGGGGGTATGCGTTACAGGTGGAGTGGTTTGCCCCGCATTTCGAATTTCGTCTGCCAAAAATTGGTGACTATGCTGTTAAGGGAATGGCGCTTGAGTTACGCACAGCATTGGAGCCATGGCATGTGTTGGGAGAGGAGGGCGCATCTGGTGGCACTGCACGTTATGTGGATTCATCATTGGAGCGTTTACAGGTTAAGGTCAGTGGCATGGCACCAGATCGCTATGTCTTGACTTGCAATGGTGTTGCAGTGCCACTGCAACCGACAGGAACTGTGGGTGAATTTGTTGCCGGTGTGCGCTATCGGGCGTGGCAACCACCTTCCGCCTTGCATCCGACGATTGGCATTGATTCACCGCTGACATTTGATCTGGTCGATACTTGGAATAAGCACAGTCTTGGTGGTTGTCAGTACCACGTGGTGCATCCAGGTGGGCGCAATTATGAAACGTTTCCAGTGAATGCATTTGAGGCGGAAAGTCGACGTTTGGCACGTTATTTCCGATTTGGTCATACTCCTGGCATCATGAACGTCACTGCAAGACAAATGGTAAATGAGTTTCCTTTTACGTTAGATTTAAGGCATTATTAAGAACGCATCTCGTTGTTGAGAAATGCGCAATAAAGATCGCTGCAGCGTTTTAGGAAACCGGTTATGCCAATTCGTAGTACGAGTGTCTATCGTTTGTTGTTTATCTACGTAAATATGTACGTAAAGCACCATATCATTTTCATAAAAAGTTTGTATATAGCAACATTATTGTTGCCTGTTATTTGTCTGGCGTATGGTGAGGATACTGTCTGATATGCATCAGCGTTTATTAGACAGTTATCCTGCAGAAGAAGGCCGCTATGACGAAATGCTGGCATCGGATGGGCGTTTGCGTCCGCATTGGCGTACCTTGATTGATCAATTGGAGAACCTGTCTCCAGAAATGTTGCGCCGTCGTGCTGACGAAGTCCATGAGGCTATTGCCTCTGATGGCATGACGTACAACGTTTATGCTGACCCGCAAGGAGCAAATCGTCCCTGGGAACTGGATTTGTTGCCGCAGATTGTGGCAGCAGACGAGTGGCAATCGCTATCGGCGGCAGTCGGACAACGTGCCAGGTTATTGAATGCGGTACTAGAAGACCTGTACGGTGCGCAACATCTGGTTGCTGAGGGTTTGTTGCCACCAGCACTGGCCTTTGGGCAGAGTGGGTATTTATGGCCGTGTCGCGATATCAAACCACCAGCGGGCATTCACTTGCATTTGTATGCCATTGATCTGGCACGTTCCGCAGATGGACGTTGGTGGGTTGTTGCAGACCGGACGCAAGGGCCATCAGGAGCAGGCTATGCATTGCAGAATCGGCAAATCATGTCTCGTGCATTGCCCGAGGCATTACGTGATATGCATGTGCAGCCTTTGTTAAGTTTTTTTCATAGTTTGCATACTTGTCTGAGCAAGCTGGCGCCCACTATGGGTGAACCACCGTTAGTGGTGTTGCTTACACCAGGTCCTTATAACGAAACGTATTCTGAACATGCTTTTCTTGCACATACCCTGGGCTTTCCATTGGTTGAAGGGGTCGATCTGACGGTACGTGACAATCTCGTCTTTCTGAAAACGTTGACTGGTTTGCGGCGGGTACATGCCATCATGCGACGTCTTGATGATGACTATTGTGATCCATTGGAGTTGCGCTCAGATTCCGCGTTAGGTGTTCCAGGGTTGGCACAGGCAGCACGACTGGGAAATGTTCTAGTTGCCAATAGTCTTGGCAGTGGTGTCATGGAGTCTACTGCATTACATGGATTTTTGCCGGCAATCAGTCGTCGTTTGTTGGGAGAAGAATTGATGCTGCCAGCAGTGGCTTCCTGGTGGTGTGGAGAGAAACCAGCGCTGGAATATACGTTGGCGCATCTTGAAGAGTTGGTGATTGTTCCGGCGTTCCCTTCTATGCGTATGCAGCCGATTTTTGGGCACCTGTTAAGTGCGCAGGCACGGCAACGATTGATTGATAATTTGCAATTGCAGCCTGATGCCTATGTGGCTCAGGAATGGATTCGTTTATCACAGGCACCAGTGTTGGCGCGTGGTGGTGAACATCGGTTAATGAATCGTACGGTCAGTTTGCGTGTGTTTGCCGTTGCCACTGGAGATGGTGATTATCATGTGATGCCAGGCGGACTCACACGCGTGGCGCCACGTCAGAGAAAAGATGTGGTTTCGATGCAGCAGGGAGGAACCAGCAAAGATGTATGGGTGCTGAGTGAGATGACAGAGGAAGTCAATCTCAGTGCATTAACGCTGGCTGACAGCAACTCGAAAATGGGCGGTGCGATACAGACGACAGTAGATAT
>JAATGO010000098.1 GCA_015654605.1 Betaproteobacteria bacterium | reverse complement strand
GAAAATTTGATGCTGCCGCCGATGGTATCAAAAACAGACAAGGGAATGTCGATAGAAGATATCTACGAGATGTTTCCTAATCTTAAAGAACGCCGATATAGCCAAGGTACGCGGTTGTCTGGGGGAGAACAACAAATGCTGGCAGTTGCACGGATTTTGCGCACTGGAGCGCGTCTATTACTACTTGATGAAATTTCAGAGGGACTGGCACCCGTTATTGTGCAAGCATTGGCACGCATGATTACAACACTGAAAGCAAAGGGTTACACCATTGTGATGGTAGAACAGAATTTTCGATTTGCAGCGCCATTGGCCGACAGATTTTATGTCATGGAACATGGGCAGATTATTGAATCTTTTGTTTCTTCTGAATTAGAGGAAAAGACACAGACATTGAATGAATTGTTGGGTGTTTGATGTGTTTGAAATGGTAAAGAAGAGTATGTGTAGAAGAAATTGAGACAAAAACAGAAATGAATAAACAGTAATAAAAACTGGCAAAAGATAAAAGACCTTTATCTTTTCTATGAAAGAACTTGTTCATACATAGATTGAATCAAGAACTTTATAAACAAAAAAGAGGAGACAATATGAAATTGAAAAAAAATTTGTGTGCTATTTTTATAGCAATGGGTGCAACATCAGTGTGGACTACACCTGTCTCGGCTCAAATTTCCGGAGATGTGATCAAAATCGGTTTCCTTACGGATATTTCTGGTGTGTACTCTGATATTGATGGTCAAGGTGGTGCGGAGGCAATTAAGATGGCGATTGCAGACATGGGCGGTGCCATCAATGGAAAAAAAATTGAATTAATAGTCGCTGATCACCAGAATAAAGCAGACGTTGCTGCGAGCAAGGCACGTGAGTGGTTTGATCAACAGGGAGTCGATGTCTTGATTGGAGGTACCAATTCTGGGGCTGCGCTATCAATGGCAAAAGTAGCAAGAGAAAAGAAAAAATTGTTCTTCGAGGTCGGTGCCGGTGCTGCCAGTTTAACAAATGAAGAATGTTCTCCCTATACGTTGCATTATGCTTACGATACCGTGGCATTAGCTAAAGGAACCGGGGCAGCAGTTGTTAAACAGGGAGGAAAAACATGGTTCTTCCTCACGGCAGATTACGCATTCGGCCATTCATTAGAAAACGACACCAGCAAGCTTGTTAAAGCAGCGGGCGGTACAGTAGTGGGATCGGTCAAGCATCCTCTGGGAGCATCTGATTTTTCCTCTTTCATGTTACAGGCACAAAGTTCTAAAGCACAGATTATCGGTTTGGCGAATGCAGGAGGAGACTTCATTAATTCCGTCAAGGCTGCCAATGAATTTGGCGTAACAAAAAATGCCAAATTAGCCGGCTTGCTGGTATTTATTAATGACATCCATTCGTTGACGCCACAATTAACACAAGGCATGTATCTGACAGATAGTTGGTACTGGGATCAAAATGATGATAGCCGTAAATTTGGAGCGCTATTTTTCAATAATCGAAAGAAAATGCCATCAAGTTTACAGGCGGCAGATTACTCCTCTGCCTGGCAATATCTGAACGCTGTCAAAGCCGTTGGTAGTGATGATACAGATAAAGTATCAGCACAATTAAAGAAGACCAAGTTTAATGATCTATACCAAAAAAATGGCTACTGGCGCGCAGATGGTCGTGTAGTACATGACATGTATTTGTTCCAGGTAAAGACACCTGCAGAGTCAAAAAAACCATGGGACTATTTCAAGCTGGTACAAACGATTCCTGGGGAAGAAGCCTGGACGACAAAAGCAGAATCGACATGCCCGGCGTGGAAATAAGGGCATCAGCATATATTATTAGTGCGCATTGATTCTAGAAGAATCTACATGGGAGGACTGCATTCTGTGTGACATAGAATTCAGTCCTTTTTAATGTTGATCTGCATGGTATTTGTGAGTTAATTATTCAATAAAATAGCAAAGCAGTAAAGTTGGTTATACTTTTTATAAATATAAATACACGCAACCTCATTTCCAATTTAAAAACGATCAGTGGGTGCATATGGAGATTTTCGGAATACCTTTTCAAGCTTTACTTAGCCAGCTTTTGTTAGGCTTGGTTAACGGGTCGTTCTATGCGATGTTATCGCTAGGATTAGCGGTGATCTTTGGTTTGCTCAATGTGATTAATTTCGCCCATGGCACGTTATATATGCTGGGGGCTTTTTCAGCCTGGATTGGGTTGAATTATTTTGGGATTAATTATTGGGTGATGCTGATCTTAGGTCCCTTGATTGTAGGTGTGTTTGGCATGGTGGTGGAGAGAACCATGCTGCGTTGGCTATATAAGCTGGACCATTTGTATGGTCTGTTGTTGACCTTTGGTATGACGTTGATGATCGAAGGAATCTTCCGTTCGATTTATGGTGTTTCTGGTCAGCCTTACTCCACACCACAAGCTTTGCAAGGGGCGACAAATCTTGGATTCATGATCTTGCCAAATTATCGCGCCTGGGTGGTAGCGGCGTCTTTGATCGTTTGCTTTTCTACCTGGTACATCATCGAAAAGATACGCCTTGGTGCGTATTTGCGTGCTGGTACCGAGAACCCGAAGCTGGTGGAAGCATTTGGTATTAATGTGCCACTGATGGTGACATTAACCTATGGCTTTGGTGTAGCGTTAGCAGCGTTTGCTGGTGTGCTGGCGGCACCAGTGATTCAGGTTTCTCCCTTGATGGGATCGAACCTGATTATTGTTGTATTTGCTGTCGTTGTTATTGGTGGTATGGGTTCCATCTTAGGTTCGATCGTTACAGGTCTGGGGCTTGGTGTGGTGGAAGGATTAACGCGCGTTTTTTATCCAGAGTTATCTGCGACTGTGGTGTTCATCATTATGGCGATCGTCTTGATGATTAGACCAACCGGTTTGTTCGGTAGAGGAAAATAGGAAGAGACGATGAATAAAAAAATAGGTTATGGAATTTTGCTGATCGCGTTGTTATTACTTCCTTTTGAAATGTATCCGGTTTTCTTGATGAAGATGTTGTGCTTCGCGTTATTTGCGTGTGCTTTTAATTTACTCATCGGTTATACCGGTTTATTGTCCTTTGGGCACGCTGCTTTCTTTGGTGGAGCTGGCTATGTTGCAGGAGAAGCGCTCAGGTCATGGGGCGTTCCAACAGAGCTGGGTTTGTTATTGGGATTGGTGACTGGTGCCGTGATTGGTTTGGCGATGGGCTTACTGGCAATTCGTCGGCAAGGTATTTACTTCACGATGGTAACGTTGGCGTTAGCACAGATGTTGTATTTTGTCTGTTTGCAGGCACCATTCACAGGTGGAGAAGATGGGTTGCAGGGCGTGCCACGCGGTAAACTGCTAGGTATTATTTCTTTGAGTGATGATTTAACATTGTATTATGTGGTACTGGCTGTGGCTATCATTGGCTTTGCCTTGATTGTAAGGACGATTTCTTCGCCATTTGGACAGGTATTGAAAGCCATCAAGGAAAACGAACCACGAGCAATTTCTCTGGGCTATGACGTTGCACGTTACAAGTTGTTGGCATTTATTTTATCTGCCGCTTTAGCTGGTTTGGCCGGAGCAACGAAGACATTGGTATTGGGATTTGAAACACTGACAGATGTGCATTGGACGATGTCAGGGTTGGTCGTGTTGATGACACTGGTGGGCGGTTTGGGAACGGTACTGGGGCCGATTGTTGGTGCCGTGATTATCGTCATGTTGGAAGATAAGCTGGGTGATATAGGGAATTGGTTGGCGCAAGTGACCCATATTGAATGGTTTAATGTTTTGGGCGATTCGGTGACCATTGTTACGGGCTTTATTTTTATTGTTTGCGTACTGGTTTTCCGACGAGGAGTCGTTGGCGAGATTTTGGCGTTGGTTAAACGTCGAGTCGTGGTGCGTTAATTTCGTGGTGTATCAATTTGCATAAGGTAAGAAATAAGATATGTAATAGGGCACATCATCAAGTACAAATAACGAGAGTGCAGAAGACAGCCTTATGTAATGATGTTGCTGCAGTAATCAATAAACAGTGACGATGATAGTGCAAAACAAACGTTCCCACAGGTTAAAATAACGGATTACCGAGGATTGCTAATGCATCGGTATGCCATTTCTTTATTTGAACGGAGCCTGTGTGGCAGTGGATTACCTGATTTTGTGTGTTGGTGCTTTTGTCGCAGGCTTGATTGATGCAGTTGTCGGTGGCGGTGGATTGGTTTTGATCCCAACATTGTTTGCTGTTTTTCCTCAAATGACCCCTGCAACCCTCTTCGGGACCAACAAGGTTGCCAGTGTCATGGGGACGTCAGCCGCCGCATTGAATTTTGCCAAGCGGGTGCGTATCCAATGGAGTACTGCTGCGCCAGCAGCGTTGGCAGCGTTTGTGCTCTCCTTTCTGGGAGCCTATACCGTCACGCATGTTCCTACTGAACTTATTCGCAAGTAACTGCCATTTATTTTGATTGTGGTCGCGATTTATACGTTGAAAAAGAAAGACTTTGGGCAGCATCATGCGCCACATCTCACCGGCAGCAAAGAAACCTTGTTTGCTATATTGATCGGCGCTGGTGTGGGATTTTATGATGGTGTATTTGGCCCTGGGACAGGAAGCTTTCTGGTCTTTTTGTTCGTACGTGTATTTGCGTACGATTTTCTTGCGGCATCAGCAATATCTAAAATTGTGAATGTGGCGACGAATCTTGCGGCCTTGTTCTGGTTTGCTTATAGCGGACATATCATTTGGCAATTGGGTTTACTCATGGCTGTTTTCAATGTCTTGGGATCTTTGGTCGGAACTAGACTGGCGATTAAGCATGGTAGTGTTTTTGTCAGAAAGCTTTTTTTATTGGTCGTTGGGGCATTAATTTTGAAGACTGGCTATGATGCTTTTTTTAGATAGATGTTCTTGATGTTTTTATACCCATGTGATTTTCGTTGTTTGTAGGGGAGGGTCTTGTTGTAGACGACTGAGAAATGTTTGGCTACAATGGATCAGCAAGAATTAACAGGAGATGGTGTTCCTCCTTTGTCATGAAACGGATTATCTCTGGACGATGGACTATTGTCTCAGACGTAACCCCGGACAAAAACCGCTGTATAGCACAATCTATAGCTGATGACGCCTACAGAGATCTGACAATAGTCATCGTCAGGGGCTGTAGGTGTTCGCAGTTTACATTCCCGCCTTCCTTGCCATTGTCAGCCCGATTGATGTCATTCGAGACCATGATTGATGCGCACATTTTACTATTCTACGTTTAGCTATTTAGCTTACATCGGGAAATGGTTTGGCATTGCTTGCATTGTTGCCGTTTTGGCGGGAACTGCCTCGGCCTTTTTTCTCTTTACCCTTGATCTGGCCACCAATTGGCGCGAGGCACATCACTGGATAATTTGGTTGCTACCGTTGGCAGGTTTTGCTGTTGGATTGGTGTATGACGTGTTGGGGAAATCTGTTGAGGCAGGTAATAATCTGATTATTGAGGAGATTCACGATCCCAAGAAAGTGATTCCTTTACGGATGGTACCTCTGGTGCTTGGGGGTACATTGATATCTCATTTGTTTGGTGCATCGGTTGGTCGCGAGGGGACTGCAGTGCAAATGGGAGCCGCTCTTGCTGATCAACTTACGCAACTTTTTCGATTAGAGAACAAGGATCGGCGTATCTTGTTGATGATAGGCATGAGCGCAGGGTTCGCTTCTGTATTCGGGACGCCGCTGGCTGGTGTGTTATTCGGGCTGGAAGTTCTGGCAATTGGCCGGATGCGGTACGATGCACTTTTCCCCTGTACCATCGCCGCGATCGTGGCAAACCAGGTGGCGCTTGCGTGGGGAGTGCATCATGTGCACTATGTGATCAGTAACGTTGCGCCCATTACCTTGTGGAGCGTCGCTGCCGTGATGTTGGCAGGAGTGATTTTTGGCCTTGTCGGATGGATATTTGCGATGACAGTTCACCAACTGAAAGGATTGGCTTCGCGATTGATTATTTATCCGCCATGCCGTCTTTTGTTGGGGGGCCTCATAATTGCTGTTGCTGTGTGGATACTGAATTCCTATCAGTATATTGGCTTGGGCATTCCGAGCATTGTCCATTCATTCGAGGCATCATCTGCTCCCTGGGATTTTCTTGGTAAATTTATTTTTACCGTAGTGTCTTTAGGTTCAGGATTTAAGGGGGGTGAGGTCACACCACTTTTTTATATTGGAGCAACACTTGGGAATATAATGGCACCAATACTACATCTTCCATTCTCTATGTTAGCGGGTCTTGGTCTTGTTGCCGTATTTGCTGGTGCTGCCAATACTCCTTTGGCGATGACGATCATGGCGATAGAACTTTTTGGCTCTCAAATAGGGCTATTTGCCGCCTTGGCATGCATCATAAGTTATCTGTTTTCTGGACATGCAGGAATATACTTGGCTCAGCGAATTGGTAACAGGAAAGTCCCCAATCCTTTTTCTTCCGAATAATATTGTTTCAAAATAAACAATGTCGGCAACAAGCAAAGAGATTATGAAATGACTAACACAAAATTCAAGGATCACTTTTCCACAGGATCTGCTGATTATGCAGCATATCGGCCTACCTATCCGATGGCACTGGTTGATGAGCTAGTGAAAATAAGCCCTGGGCATAAGCAGGCTTTGGATTGTGGTTGTGGCACAGGGCAATTATCGGTATTACTGGCACAGCGATTCGATGCGGTATTGGCAACAGATGCGAGTGCCACACAAATAACGCAAGCTCAGCAACATCTCGGCGTGACATATCGTACGGCATTGGCAGAAGATAGTAGATTGCCGGATGGTAGTGTCGACCTGATTACTGTTGCTCAAGCTGCGCATTGGTTAGACTTGGAGAGTTTTTATCGTGAAGTGTATCTTGTTGCCCGACCTGGTGCAGCAGTGGCATTGATTACTTATGGCGTGCTCCATATTGAAGGGGAGGTTGATAGCGCCATCCAACATTTTTATTACGATACGATTAATGCATATTGGCCTGTAGAGCGGCGCTATGTTGACGAAGGCTATCGGCAACTCCCATTTCCTTTTCGTGAAGTAGCTTTTCCTGCGCTTGTCATTGGGGAGCAATGGCGACTTGATGATCTGCTAGGGTATGTTCGTACCTGGTCGGCAGTCAAGATAGCTGAAAAAACATTAGGCCGATCATTGGTTGAGCCTTTGCGTGAGCAATTAAGCCGTAATTGGGGCGATCCTGAAACGCGACGCAAGATTACATGGTCACTGTCATTAAGGGCTGGGAATGTCGTGACATAAGGCATAATCTGGATAGCTTTATTGTTCCACGTGAAACGTTGCTGAGTTCCATTTTCTAAAGTTGATGATGTTTCACGTGGAACAAATAATAAATATTCACCAATGACAGGTGCTCATAGCGAAAAGACTTTATAATTTCGCCTCTGTTCATCGTCTCTACGAGGCGCATTTATGTTATTTCCTACTCAATTTGACGTTATCGTTGTCGGCGGTGGTCATGCTGGCACCGAGGCGGCGCTTGCATCTGCCCGTATGGGGCAGAAGACCTTGTTGTTAACGCACAATATAGAAACCTTGGGGCAAATGTCATG
>JAATGO010000078.1 GCA_015654605.1 Betaproteobacteria bacterium | reverse complement strand
TCAGAAACGGCACAGCTTCTATAGTTTCTATAAATAACATCATCCTATTTTGAATGTCATTATTTCAAAATAGATAAAAAATATATTTTGTATGCAAAATACTGACCGCTCTATCACAAAATAAACAGCCACATCTGATTTTTCCATTTCCAGGATATTGACCAACCATCTCATTCAAGGTGAGGTTCAGTATCGATTATATGTAAAATATCATGCCTAGTTACTATTACATCACTAGATTTCCTTATCAAGGTATTCACAGCATAGCGAACTTTCTGCCCCATAGAAAGTTTCTTTTATTCTCTGCATTACTCATCAATATTACTCATCAATTTTTCCTGTTCGTATTGTGGGGAATCTCCACAAAAACTACGATTACCGGCTCTGCTAGACTTACGTTAGAAAACGCCACTGCGATCATCAATCATAACGTAATCCAAAATCAAGAAGTAGCGCTTCGCCTATCTGCCCTTCAAACAAAATTTCCTTATCGCAAGTCACTGTAACAGATAGCATACTATCTGCTGATAAATTTGCTATCGCGACCTATGCCGGCTCTCAATTGTTGCTATCCAATGTTACTGCTATTACTACAGGAACTTCTGGACAGCATGCCGAGATTGGGATCACCATGCAAGGAAGATCTATCGACATATTGAAAAACCGTCATATTGACCAGCCTAGGTATTTTCGAACCATCTGAAATTGGAGAAGATAACCCCCATACAGAGGAGCGAGCATGAAGAAGAGCCGATACAGCGACGAGCAAAGCATCTATGCCTGGAACAAGCAATGTGGAAGAATTTTGGCCGAACGGGATCTCGGCATTGAAATCATGAAAGAGATTGCCGCAAAAAACGGTAAGCGAACCAGCTCGCAGGATTGCAGCGCTCTATACTATTGAGCGTGGAGCATCGCATCGGTGGGCTTGTGCGCTGATGCAAGTCTCCAGTGAAGTACATTCCTACGTTGCCGGTAAAGAACACGCCAGTGATCAATACCATGCGAAAACTCTCAGACCAATACTCCCGATGCGGCTATCGACTGATCAATATTTTTTTGAAGCGTGATGGCATCGTCATCGACGATGACGTGTGGCGAACTTTGGGCTGAAAATGGCTTCCAGATCCCTCGTAAGCGCCGCACCAGTGTATTGCAAGCAATCGGTCCGTAGTAGTCCTATTCACGCATTCACCAGATAGTCTCACAGAAGGTCTTCATACCATTACTCACATCGCGTGGCGTCTCTTGCTATCTTTAGAATCAATTGACAATCGACATCATAAGCTTGTAACGATTAGTCTTCACCCTCTATTGTTGGACGTCTGGCATAGCGCTGTGCCAGTGCGGCACAGACCATGAGTTGAAATTGATGGAATAACATTACCGGCAACAATACCATTCCCACGGCACTACTACTGAACAACACCTTCGCCATGGGTACACCACTGGCCATACTTTTCTTGGAGCCGCAAAAAAGAATCGCAATTTCATCTTCCTTACTGAATCCTAGACGGCGGCTGGTAAAAATAGTCAACACCATAATCAATCCAAGCAATACCCCATTAATCACAATCAAGCTGAGTAACATAGTTAAGGGAAGCTGTTTCCAGATTCCTTCATTAACAGCGCTACTGAAAGCAACATACACCACCAGTAACACGGAACTCTGATCTACCCAACGTAGCCACGCCTTATTTTTTTCCATCCAGGTACCAAGCCAGGGACGCATAATCTGCCCAGCCACAAACGGCACCAGCAATTGGTAAACAATTTTTAAAATGGAATCCATTGAGAAGTGTCCTGTACCATGCCCCAACACAATCAATCCTGCTAAAAGGGGGGTGAGGAATACACCTAGAAGATTGGAAGCAGAAGCACTACATATCGCGGCAGATACATTCCCTCGCGCCACGGCAGTAAAGGCAATAGAAGATTGTACTGTTGATGGTAAAACACATAAAAAAAGAATGCCTACATACAGATCTGGCGTCACAAACCAGGTAATTACCGGCTTCAACAGTAGCCCTAACAAGGGGAATGCCAAAAATGTACACAATAGCACCGTCACATGCAGACGCCAATTGGCCATGCCTGAAATAACGGCATCGCGTGACAGTTTTGCACCGTGCATAAAAAATAGCACGCCAATCATGATTGTCGATAACCAGTCAAAAGCAACCGCCGCACGACCGGTACAAGGAAACAGACTGGCTGCTGCCACGACAGCAAGCAATAACAACATCGTGTTATCGGGCAAAAAACGGGGACGAGCCATACGCACAATCTAAAAATGTTATCGATGAACTCCGGGGGCAATACACGAAGCGAACATATTTAGGCCGCATCCCCGAAAAATTAACGATTATACGATACTGCTCAATTCATTGCAGATGGTGCATCTAGAAACAACTACCATATCCAAAACATCAGCAACCATGCGTAATTCACTAACGCTAAAGCGGCCAGAATAGGAAGCATCGCACCAACCTTTACTGCCAGTGACTGCGTGTATTCGCCACACACTTTCCAGGCCAATAAAACGCTCCATAATGTCACGCCAATCAACAAAAAAGCGCGTACGTCATTGGCCCAGCCTATTGGCCAATGCTCAGCACGTAACAAACTGATAGTGGTAGCCGATAAACCCAGAAACACTCCACATCCAGCAAGAGGAATTGCACTTTGTACCAGGTGATTAAAACGTCCTCTCTGCCATGCACCAAGAAAGCGCGTCGACACCGAGAACAACAGACTTAGTATCGTGCCCAATACTAGAGCAGTAGTCAGGATATAAGTAATAACCAAGCCTCCATCAAGCCAGGTAAATACATCATTTTGCTGCGGGTAATTTGTTAGTAACCACCATGGAGCGTGCGTATCAAACGGCCACATGATATTACGATCAATCAACCATTCTGCGATAGCTGGCTTAATCGCGACGAACCATGGACTGACAGTCCAGTGAAAAGCGCCAATAGCAATTCCAAACAGACCATATAGCACCAAAGCACTTTCCCACAAATTATTATTTTTGCGCCCAATACTAACAATCTCTTGTGTTGGAGGTCTCCAGCTTAATGTCACTGCATCGCGATATCCACTGCAACGGCCACACATATGACAATCAGAAGCGCCTTTCATATCACGCATCGGTACTAGTGGTGCACAATTGACCGTTACCGTTTTCATCCCATGCGTTTGATACGATGCGCGCCAGGCATCTTCATTTACCTTGTAATGGAAAGGAGCTAGTTTTGCTAGCAAATTGAAAACACCATTCACCGGACATAAATATTTGCACCACACACGTTTTTCTCGGCCATATAAATAGCCCACGACAATCGCTCCCAGCGTAGAACCACCGAGTACCAGCAAAACAGCTTTGGGATATTGGTAAACACTGACCATTTGCCCATAAATCGTCGTCAAAGCAAATGCAACAAACGGCCAGCCTCCCCAACGCATCCAGCGTGGAATTGCCTTACCGCGCCCATGTTTGCTAGCAAACTCGGTTAATGCCCCTTCTGGGCAAAGCACGCCACACCAGACTCGCCCCATCAGCACCATACTGACCAGGACGAATGGCCACCATATGCCCCAAAATGCAAACTGGGCAATTAATGTGAGATTAGACCAAATATGGGCAGTCTCATCAGGCAGGGGCAAAAACACTGGCACCAGAATCAGCACCGCATAAATGCTAACGACTCCCCACTGTATTGCTCTGATTAAACTGCCATGACGACGCATCCAATCACCGGCCATAGCTAGTCGAGTCACGGGAATGGGAGGACTACCAACTTGCATACCTGTCACCTTATGTATCTCACTTATGTATTTATGCTGTCTTCACCACCGCTTGGGGTCTCCGTCGACGCAGCAGGAAAAACACCACTAGCCAGTACAACACATACACAATAACACTCAAGAGTAACGGCTTAGCACGATAGCCAAGCAATGTTCCTACCAAACTGCCAGATGTGGAGGTATCGTCAAGCAACCAAGTCGTATCCCATAATGGAGTGGTCAATGTTGCCACCCAATCCTGAGAAGACAACCAATCCGAGTTCTCTATCACCAAGTCGGCCAATTTCTCGACTCCTGTCAGTAACAAGCCCCCTGCCAACAATAATAAGAGCACTTCCGTCACCTGGAAAAAACGACGCCAGGAGAAAATTTTTCCGCCTAATTGCAAAATGTAGAACGTCAGGAAAGCCAAAGCAAAACCAAGAATGCCTGCCAACAGCATGCTGCCAACATCACTTGTCCCTTGTTGGGATAAGCTGATTCCATAGAGAAATACAGCGGTTTCACTTCCCTCTCGCGCAATCGCCAGCATGACTAGAAAAAATACGCCCCACCAGTTGCCACTTTCCGAATGCGATTGCAACGATGATTCCATTTGCTGCTTCATGCTCCGTCCGTGGCGACGCATCCACAATACCATTTGCACAATCAGCACTGCAGCAATCAACACCATACCAATTTGAAAATAGGTCTGTGCATCGCCCGACAGCAACTCACTGAACAACAGCAATGCAGCTCCTAATGCTAACGCTGCCAGGATGCCCGCAACGACACCTGCCCACAAATAGGGTAATCCACGTCTGGCAGAAACATCACCATTTTTCAACCACGCATACAGAATCCCTACCACCAGCAACGCTTCGACGCTTTCGCGCCATACCACAAACATAACTTGCCCCATTCTATCCTCTCCAATTTACCTGGTTCCTAGCCGGGCTGAATGTGCTCCCTGCACCTCACAAGGGAAACATGCACAGGACTAAAATCCCTGCGTTATTTGGCGACAATGACGCCTGCTGGCATATTCAAGTGAAAGTCATCGAAAAATTTGTATTCACCTTGCCGTAATGGAGCAATCACCACAAATGATTTAGCTCCTGGTGCTAACACCTTTTCTTTGCGCAACTCTAAGCTTTCAAACTCGGAAGCAGAAGTGCCTACATTATGAATTTCAATCTTGACGCGCTGCCCTGCAGGGACTTCAATGCGTGCTGGATTGAGGTTGCCATCCTTCATTTCTAATTGAAAAGTCAGCAATTCTGCACTGAATACCATCGGCGTTGACAACAGCAACGCCAATCCCGCAATAGCTTGCACCGTACGTAATTTCATCCCAGGCTCCTGAAAGAGTCTTCATTACAATCTGTAACGCCGTGGTGCATCATGTCAACATGATGCACCAGCCGCTATGCCTGTTTAATATCCACCTTTTTTGCCGATCCCAGCAAAAACAAAATCATAGCTCACTTCAAAGGGCTTGAACCAAGGACCGACACCGGTTTCCTTGTCAACGTGACGACCAAAATGGACATGCGTATTCGCACTTGGTGGAGAAATCTGCATCTTCAACGTATATTTTCCAGGGCCATCCAGCTTAACGTTGTCACCATAATGAGGGCCATCGCTCGCGACCATAGGCATCATGTCACCCTTGATTACCTTGGAAGATCCAGCCTTGGTGATTTCAAAACCGATAACAAGATAAGGCATCCAGTCGCCTTCAGCAAAACCATTGGGGTTATTAGCAATGGCATGAATATCTGCTTCCAAGTGAATATCCGAATCTTCTGCCTTGCGCATCATACCGGCTGGCTCCATCGTTACCGGTTGCAAATAGACTGCAGCAACTTCCATCCCATTAAGATTTTGGGGATGCCCAATAGGAAACTCTGCAGCCTGTACAGCAGGCATTACTGCCGTGATCAATAGTGCCGCTGTTGCTGCACGAAAAGTAGATATTATTTTAGAAATGCGCATATTACTTCCTCGGGTTAAATAGTAATGATTTTTATTAAATTATAACACCTGGGATGTAGCGATCTAATAAAATTACCACAAAGCAAGTATTTGCTAGCGACGCAGCTTGCCATATTTATTTCCTCCCAAATTATAAAATCAACGGTACTCTCCCCTTCAGGCCAATTCATACCTGTCTCGCAAAACGAAAATTTTGGGCTGTGATTGCTGTAAACATGTTTGCCATGGACTAGCTCGGCAATAGCGGGCGAAATAATGGGGGATTTTGAAATCAAACAATAGAATGATTCTTCGTGCTGGAGCAGGAGTCCACACGATCAATAATCAAGATAGCCAGATAAAGAAAAAGGGTTCATCTCTCGATGAACCCTTTATATCTGGTGCGGCTGGCAGGAATCGAACCCACGACCCCTTGGTTCGTAGCCAAGTACTCTATCCAGCTGAGCTACAGCCGCGAAGCGTGCGATTATAGCACTGCTGGTTAAAATCCGCTACCCTACACAGGGCGTATATAGGAGATGGCGGAAATCAGCACACGCATATTTCCTTTTATCAGGAGTCCCCAAAGAAATAGTGCGGCGACATAAAAATGAAGTGAACGCAAACCATAATAGCCGCGCTATATCCCATTCTCTATGTATTTCTCTATTATCTATCGCGCAAAAGAAAAAAGGGTTCATCTTTCGATGAACCCTTTATATCTGGTGCGGCTGGCAGGAATCGAACCCACGACCCCTTGGTTCGTAGCCAAGTACTCTATCC
>JAATGO010000227.1 GCA_015654605.1 Betaproteobacteria bacterium | reverse complement strand
GTCTTGGACTCACTATATCGGCAAGAAAATGGGAGTAGCCTGCTGCCACCCATGCTGCTACCAGCATTCTCCGTTAAATATCATCATCATTGATCGGACGCACCCATGCCTGCCACAAACATGTCTGACGTGGTTCACTTTGCGCAGCACGACGCGCAGTCATCAGATAACGGTTATATCCGCGCACATAGCCACTGACTAATTTTTTCAACTCCGGTGATTGCTGATCGCGAAAGAGCGATATTGTTGCATCATCAGCGAACGCACGAAAAAAAACATCAAGATCGATATTTTGCGCACGTCCAAATGTGGAGTTCCATTCGGGGCGTGCACTGACACCATGAAACAGGGAGCGTTGCCCTACAAACGTTGTAAATCCATCTGCCAGAGTACACAAGGCATCCTCCGCCTGAACATATCCAATACCCGCACCAAGCCCTGTCCAAGAAGCAGCCAATACATGGGGAATACCGTCAGTAGTACGCCTCACAATCACCTTCTCAGCAGCAGGCAAATCAGATCTGGGCATCCTACCTAAGTACTCTTCTGCCATTATTTCTGCAGGAAAAAATGCAAACACAATACTACATAGTGCTAGTACGGTCAGATAACAAAGGAAACGAAATGAAACTGTCTTCTTTCCCCATTCCCAACAGTCATCTTTCATGCATTCCCCTTTTTAATCTTCAATCTCCAACCACTTCAATAGCCCACCTCACGGAATTGTGTTGCCTTCCCAATAGACGCTTCATCTACGAATTTGTTTAAGAGAACGTGGAATACATGAAATATAAGAAAAAAGACATACAATGCCTCCTCACCATCCTCCAATATCACTAGAAATCATTTCATCAATAGCCCTGAGAGGCGTTCTAAACAAACTGAAGCTTCGTCCGTCTATGTCTAACAATGACCAACAAAGAAGTGTTGAATTGTTGTTGCATCTGATTTTTTCATTTTGTCTTTATGCGGCCCAATGACAGTCCAATTACACCCAACGATAGATTTTCCTTATGCCATTGCATCCTGATCTAGAAGCTTTTCTCGAGATGGTCAATCTGCAACCTCATTCACTGAGTGAAATGACGCCGACTCAAGCACGCGCAATGTATGACATATCAACATTGTCTCTAGACATGCCTGGCGCAGACGTACAAACCGAAACTGTACAAATCCATTGTCGAGATGGACATCACATTTCTGGACGACTTTACAGCAATCCCAATGAAAACCGCCCACAAGCCTGTGTTCTATTCTTTCATGGCGGAGGCTATGTCCTTGGAGGGCTGGAGTCTCATGACTCGCTTTGCCGAGATATTGCGCACTTATCTCCTTGCGCAGTACTAGCCATCGATTATCGCCTCGCACCTGAATATCAATTTCCTACCGCTTTTCATGATGCTGAAGATGCTCGCCTTTGGTTACTTACCCACGGCGAACAACTAGGCCTGGATTGTCAACGATTAATCTACGCTGGTGATAGTGTCGGTGGCTCTCTCGCCACTGCACTCGCCCTCGCAGATAAAGCAGCCGGTCGACCACAACCACAATTGCAACTACTCCTTTATCCTTGCACCGGATCTGCATTGAATACAGCCTCGCACCAGCGTTATGCAGAAGGCTTTCTGCTTGAACACAAAACACTGCAATGGATGTTTGCTCTCTATCTTCGGTCAAAAGAAGATTGGCAGGACTGGCGCTTCGCTCCTCTGACAGCCGAGCAACTGGAAGGACTCGCTCCAGCCCATATCGTATTGGCCGAATACGATCCATTAATTGACGAAGGTAATGCCTATGCCGATCGCCTACGTACAGCAGGAGTACCCATCACCATCCGTATTTACCCGGGCATGGTGCATGATTTTGCTCGCCTCGGTAATATCGTGGATGACACCCGGCAACTACGGAATGATCTCGCCACAATACTAGCGGGAGCCTTACAGTGACTAACCGCCTGCATCTACCATACACCATATTGATCCAAGCATCAGAATCTCACCGCCTGCTCTCCGAGGGCAGAATCAACCGTTTTTCATATTAGAAAAGGAAGCTATCATGCAGACATTCGACCTGCTCGGTATTGGCTTTGGCCCTTCAAACATTGCACTGGCTATTTCCCTGGAAGAAAACAAACAGACCAGTCCTGCCATTGAATCCATTTTCCTAGAAAAACAAATGCACTTTACCTGGCATCGACACATGATGCTTGAGCATGCACACATGCAAATCTCATTTCTGAAAGACTTGGTAACCTTGCGCAACCCTCGTAGCCGATTCACCTTTATCAATTATCTGCATGAACTCGGGCGCCTTCCTGATTTCATCAATCTCAAATCATTCCACCCCAGCCGCCACGAATTCAATGACTACCTGTCTTGGGCGGCTCGTCAGTTTGAAAACAAATGCGTCTACGGAGAAGAAGTATTCGAAATACTCCCTGAGATAAAAAATGATCATGTCGAACGACTTCGCGTCCGCTCACGCACAGCAACTGGAGCCATTCAAGAACGGCTTGCGCGCAACATTGTTGTCAG
>JAATGO010000242.1 GCA_015654605.1 Betaproteobacteria bacterium | reverse complement strand
GTGGCTATCCAGCAAGCAGGTATATTGTTCGAGCTGTCCGGTGAGGGGATCTATTCTAACGGGGCGGCGCGCTAACAGAGTCTCGTCATAATCGGTAAATACATCTGCACCAATAGCATGGCGATCACTTTTTCGGCGATATACTTGGCCGGTGACGCTGAAGTCATCACTGACCTGGAATGCACCGGAGACCTGGAACTGGATAAGTTTATTCTTGGTAGTGTCAGGCGCAGTCAAGACATTGGTAGGATCCATGTCGTACTCTTGAGTGGGTAGTAGGCCATTGCCAACTAGGTCTGTTTTTGCCAAGAGGGTACTGAAATTGAGATCCAGCTTATCGCCACGATAGCTGGCTTTACCAAAGAATTGGTTGACCTTGCTGGGCGAGTTCTTTCTAAAGCCATCTTCTAGAAAGAAGTTACCTGCCCCAAAAAGTGCCACTGTACCGTTGTTCCAGCCACTTTCGATTTGCAGTTGTTTACGGCCGAATGATCCAGTGAGTACCTCTGCATCAAGGCCTGTGTTATTCCAGCCATCCTTGGTTTTGAGGGTGAAGGCACCACCCAATGTATTTAAGCCGAAGATGGGGTTAGAGCCTGGGAATACATCCACCCCTGAGAGTGCATTCATAGGAATCATGTCCCAGTTCACCACATCGCCAAAGGGTTCATTAACCCTGATGCCGTCAAAGAATACGCTTAAGCCCTGCGGGGTACCAATTTGTGGTCCTGCGGTAAAACCACGATAGGTCACATCCATTTGGAACGGATTACCCTGATAGTCATTGATATTCACAGACTGAAGTTTTTTGTTCATCAGGTCAGTGATAGATAAAGAATGAGATTCTTTAATTTCTTTTGCACTGATACTTTGTACATTGCCCGGAATCTCATCCAGGGTAAGTCCAAGGCCAGGAAGCGGCCCGACCTCATAAAAACGTTTGGCGCGAACATTAACTGTTTCAAGCTTAATATCTAACGGTAGATTTGAATCACCTTTTATTTCTGGCAGCTTCTCCAGGAAATATCCACCTTGACCATCGGAGCTCACCGTTAAGCCACTCCCTTTTAAGATCGTCTTAAAGCCGTTATTAATATCGAAAGCGCCATTAATGGCTGAAGAGGTTTTATTCTGCGTTAGTGAAGGGTCGAAAGATAATGTTACTCCCGCCTTGCCCGCGAAACTTGACAGTGCTTGTCCAAGAGAACTTGCTGGGATATTGTAAATATTAGTGGTGTTATTAGAATTTGTCTCTTCTGCCATTACGGATTGATAAAGCATTGAACTCAATGATGCTATGATAATCACCATTAAGAACGATGAACGAACAAAATCCCCTTTTAACCTGACATACATATCGATCCACCCTGATTATTATGCAAACTTGAGTTGCTTAATATGTCTGTCAAGCGAGAATGAAAAAGAGGACAAAAATTTAAAATTATTTTTGTCCTCTCTGAAAATTGACATACAGATGCTTAAATTAAGCTTTGTAGATCGTGCCCCAATATCGAGTGCGCCAAACGATTCTTAACGGGCGCGTCGTTTGAATCACTTCTAAAATATGTTCTGGATCTTTAAGCTGGAATGCCCCAGAAATACGAACATCTTTTGCCGATTCGTCACATTTTAAGACACCTGTCCGATAACGACTTACCATGCGGATGAAATCCTCCAGTGGCATATTATCAGCGTAGATAAATCCTTCCAGCCATGCGTTGGCGTTTGGATCAAGTGGGGAAGCAGGATCAACTGCGGCTGTACTAAATGTAGATTGATAATTGGCCTGAATGACGACTGGTAATGCGCTGTTATCTTTTGCAGCAATTTCCACCGCACCTTGTAAAACGCCTAAATAGCTAGACTCAGCGTCAGTACGAACCAGAAACTTCGTACCCAATGCAGTTAACCGGCCATGCTTTGTTAATACTGAAAATGGGCGATGAAGTGAGTCTTTGGCTGTTTCGATATAAATCTCGCCCTGATGTAATTTTATAATTCGATATTGATTGTTGTAATCAATATCGACAGCGCTATTAGTGTTTAAGGTTAATGCACTTCCATCGGCCAATTGGTAGGACTTACTCATCCCTATTTTGGTAGAGTAATCGGCAATCCAGTTTTGCCATGGTAGTTGACGGTATGCCAACAAGCCAGTTGGTGCAGCGATTAGTAGTGCAGCCAGAGGCTTGATGAAAGCACGTCTATCCATAGATGTCGGTCGGCTAAGCACTGACATCCCCACACTTTCTGGAATGTCTTTGAATTTTGCACTGAGCAACTCAGCTTTTTGCCAGGCTTGCTCATGCTCTTTACTTTGACTGCGCCATTCAGTTAATGCGGAAGCCTCTGCATCGCTTAAAGGGCCACGATGCACTTTGCTCAACCAGGTTGCTGCCTGTTTGATAATTTCTGGAATGTCTGTTTGGGAGCTTGAATTCAATGTCAGTATTTATAACATGTATGTAAGGCATTGCTCGAATGCTTGAGCCATATACCTAGTTACTGTTCGTTCAGATACTTCAAGTTTAGTAGCAATTTGACCATAACTGGTACCTTCCAAATGTAAGAGCAGAAAGGCTTGCCTCACTTTTGTTGGCAGTTTATCCAGCATGGCGTCTATTTCTTGTAAGGTTTCCAATAAAATGAGTCGGTCTTCAGAAGAAATCGTGATTTCTTCAGGCAGGTGACTTAGCGCTTCAATATAAGCAGCCTCTAGATTTTGGCGCTGGTAATAATTCGCTAAAATGCACTTTGCGATGGTAGTCAGATATGCACGAGGTTCTACAATAATGGGAGCATCTTGCTTGTTTTGGCGCATCAGTATTGAGACAAAAGTATCTTGTGCCAGGTCTGCTGCAATTTCAGAAGAGGATAACTTGCGCTGTAGCCAGTTATGCAGCCATGTTTGATGACTGGAATATATTTCACTCATGTTTGAGATTATTGGATTGCCATTCATTTGTTTAGTCCGGTGCAGAAAAGCGAAAAAGTTATTTATAAACAACGCAATAATTACGCCAAATCATTAAAACTTTCTAAGTGATTGTTTATTAATACTTTACTCTGGAATTCCCCATTTCTCATGGTGGTCATATATAACCACTATGAATTAAATTGGCTATATATAGCTATTTCCTCCGTTGTTTAGTGTAAGCATAGCCGCCCATGTTTCCTC
>JAATGO010000331.1 GCA_015654605.1 Betaproteobacteria bacterium | reverse complement strand
TTTCTGTATTTTCTCGAATTTTCTAGGGAGCATATCTCTCAAGAGAATCGATGAAGTGGATGGATATAGTTTATTTCACCAGGCAATATGTAGAACGCGTTCATGCCTATTCATGAAATGCGTCCTAGGAAAGGTGGAACGTACTGAGCATGATTGCATCATGATTGATAAAATGCACATAACGTAACTGCTTCAGTATATTGATTGAAAAATGATAAAACTACAACCAAGAAAAGTGCCTCGCCAGTCACGATCTAAAGCCATGGTCGATACCATCCTGGATGCCATGGCTCAGGTTCTGGTAGAGCGGGGCTATGAGAAAGCGAATACGAATTTGGTTGCAGAAGCCGCGGGAATTAGCGTCGGTTCACTGTATCAATATTTCCCTAACAAAGATGCTTTGATTTTTGCCTTACGAGAAAGGCACGTTGCGCACATGCTGAGCATTTTTGAGGCAGCAGTGCAAAACACGGATGCTGACAGTACTTTACAGAACGATTTTGAATATGTCATTGATACCCTGGTCGCTGCACATTTATTAGAGCCTGAATTAAATCGGATTCTCGAAGAGGAATTTCCTGCGGTGAATTTACCAGTGGCCAATCATATACGTTTGCAATTTTTTAATACGATAAAGGGTCTTTTACTCAAGCATCGGAATAGTATTTCTGCCCCAGATATAGAAATGGCAACTTTTGTTGTGCAACGTATTTTTAGAGCAATGATTTATGCGGTCGTGTTGGAAGGGCCTGCTGGATTGGATGCTAAAGCAGTGCGATCAGAAATCGTTCCCGCGATCATCGGTTACTTGATGATGCAGAGAAAAAAATAATTTCCTAGATTGGGATATCGCTTATGGAACTGCGTCAATTACGATATTTTGTTGCTATTGCTGACCATGGCTCTCTTTCACGAGCAGCGCGTGTCTTGCATATTGCGCAGCCTGCATTGACGCAACAGATACAGCAGTTGGAAGAAGAGTTGGAAGTCAAACTACTGCATCGTTCGGCGCAAGGTGTCATTGCAACCGATGCAGGTAAAATTTTTTATGAGCACGCACAGGCAATTCTTAAACAAGTCAATGATGCCAGATCAGCGGTTGTGCAATCGAATGATATGCCATCAGGTACGGTGGCACTGGGTATTCCACAAAGCGTCTCAGCCATATTGGCATTGCCGTTGCTCACAGCAATTCGCACAACTTATCCAGATATTACACTGTTGTTGACAGAGGAGTTGACGGGGAATCTGATTGTGCAGCTGAAATCAGGGCGCCTTAATCTGGCGATATTATTCGATGATGGACAGTTAGGAGCCTTTGCGACAACACCAATGGTGGCAGAAGAGATGATGTACATTACACGTGCGAAATCGCAATATGGCGCTACGCGAAAATCTGTGACACTGAAAAAAGCGATTGAGGCTCCGCTCATTTTGCCAGGTTTACAGCACGGCGTTCGTCCACGCATAGAAAATATTGTTCGCCAGCATGGTATGGTTCTGGAAAATGTCATTGAAATCAACTCAGTAGCTATTCTGCGGTCTGCTATTTTGGCAGATATGGGAGCAACTATATTACCAGTCGCTCCTTTGTTATCTGATATTGAGCGCGGCGATATGGTGGCACATTCCATTAGTGGAGAAAAAATTTCGCGCGAGTTGGTATTGTGTACATCAAAGAATATTCCATTGACGACAGCAGCGGCAGCTGTTGAGAAATTGGTACTGGATGTGACGGATAAGCTTTGTCTTCATGGGCACTGGAAATATGCCCAAGCTCTTCCTCGCGCATGACAATTCCCATAACAATCCTAACAATAAATCAATATGGGTTTGTAGTAGAGGGGTATCATTTTTTCTTATGGGGTTATCTATAATCGGTATTTCCTCTTTTATCGAGGAAGACGCTAGACTGTGTTCACAGCAGTGCTTGGGGGAACAGATTTTTACCGTTACCGCGGTTATTTTTACTGTCAGTAATGTTTCGTACCCGATACGGTAATGACAGGGGATATTTGAAATATCATTTCAGAGAGATTACAACAAAAGTTTGTTTGGGAACCAAGTCTGCTGATCTCTTTGGTTCCGGCCGAAATATTTTTTTACCTCTTATGTAACACAAAACGAAAAAAGTCCAATCGATCTACATATTGGTTAACGATGTGTTGATCCGTGTTGATTGTGCATCAGCCGCTGCCGTATGTGGAAGGAGATAATGATACACAAAGCTAGCCAACCGATGCCTTCCAACATGGCGGCTAGTACATCACTGAAATAATGAGCGCCAAGATATAGACGAGACACTGCGACTGCCATGATAATGAGGAGGGTGGCAATCGTGATAGCGATGCGTTTACTGGCGCCTGAAATATGGCTTAATAGATAAATTGCCAGCATGCCATAGAACAGCGTAGCACGACTTGTATGGCCACTGGGAAAACTATAGCCATGCGCTACCACCAAGGGATGTTCAAATACGGGGCGTGCACGAGCAAAGAGAAACTTCAGGATGGTATTAAGAATGATACCGCCAGGAACAGATAGGCATAACACCCATAACCATACACGCTCAGCACGGTAATAGAGCCAGATAGCAAATAGCAGAAATAACAGCATAATGCCTATGGCACCGTGTATATTTGTCCAGATTTTTACCAGCATTGTGAGGGAAGATGTCCCATGTTTTTCAAACCAATGAGAGATATGGAGATCCCATTGTGTCAGTACTCCTTTACTACATACCTCAATGGCAATGAGTGTGAATAGGATAGTGGTAACGATCACTGTTCTTATACCAAGAGTCAATAAAGGGCGCGACAATGCCCTATCTGGCATATGTGTTGTTTCATGCTCATTTCTAAAATGTTTGTACCCATGCTGAGTAGAAGGTATTTTGGGAGATTTCATTCACTATTCCATCTGTTATATACAAATAAGGTGCAGGCGTTTCTCTGGGGATGCAAAAAATAGGGAGCATGCCTCGTTCTGTGTGTGTTGTATGCAATTGATCACAAGCATACAAGAGTATTACCAAGTGAGTAGTTAGCGCAATATCTATGTAGAGCTGCAATGGGAAATCACAGAAAAATTATCCTGTTGCACATAGTTTTATCCTATGGCACCGAATCAAAGGACGTGAGTGCTGCCAAAGCATCTAACCACCAGAGTAGTGCCGGTCCTGTTTTTGCATCTGGTCGATAGATGCATTGCAGGGGAAGGATTAATCCTCCCGGTGGATCGTGTTGTGTGATGACTTGTACCAACTTTCCTGTAGCTAAATCGGCTTTCACCACATGTAGTGGCATGTAACCCCATCCCATGCCAGCTAATAATAGAGCATGCTTCGTCGCTAGATCACTGATACGCCATGTCAATCTAGAGTAAACGGAAAAATCTTGGCGCGCAGTCAGATCACTACGATCACTTAACACGAGCTGTGTTTGTTGTGCCAGCATCTTTTCTGGCACTCGTCCGTAAATAGTTGATAACGGATGTCCTGGAGCAACTACGCCAACAGTGACGACCCCCGGTAGCGCGATGCGAACCAGATCAGGTGGTGTGTCTGGTAGTGTGCCAAGAATGCCTAGCTGTGCACTGCCATCAAGTACGCGCGCAGCAACAGCGCCAAGCGCTTCAACTTCTAGTCGAATCGTGACTGTTGGGAAGGTGTCACGAAAACGACGCAGTAAATCCACCAGGTACGAAGTAGGGAAAAAGACATCAACGACTAGTACCATTTCTAATTCTTGTCCATGTGCATAAGCGTTGGCACGCATTTGTAATGCACTTATTTGCTCCAATATTTGCCGCGCATCAAGCAACAACGCATGACCTGGATCTGTCAACTTGGGACGATAGCCAGTGCGGTCAAACAATATGATACCGAGCTGATTTTCCAGGTTGTCAATAGCGTAGCTGACGGCTGATTGAGCACGCGATAAGGCACGCGCAGCAGCTAAAAAGCTGCCATTGTCAGCAACCAGAACAAAAACCCGTAATTGATCGAGCGACAGGCGTTCAATATTCATAATTTTCTAATTATATCTAATAATTAGATATTGAATATATTAACATAATCAATTTTTTAATTATAAAAAGAGTATTACTCTTGTTCTGTCGTAAAAACATTGTTCAGACAATGCAATCCAGAATGCTGATTCATATTGAGAGTACACGGTTTGTTTTGTTATTTTTATTTTGATAGGGGCGAAAATGATTACATCACCTTCCATTTATGTTGTTGGTCGTATGCTATTGGCACTGTTATTCGTTATTTCGGGGATAGTCAAGATAGTGAGTTTCACTGGAACCGTTGGATATATGGGGAGTTTGGGGATTCCGTTTCCGACATTAGCTGTACTGGTGTCAATTGTGGTGGAAGTCGGAGTTGGTTTGATGTTCTTTAGTGGACGCATGGGGCGACCAGCTGCATTGATTATTGCCATTTTTACGGTGGGTGCAACGCTTTTTGCACACCGGTTCTGGTCTGTAGATGCTGCTGCCATGCAAGGTCAACTGACGAATTTCCTTAAAAATCTTGCCATTATTGGTGCGTTATTGATGTTTTGGGCAGTCAAGCCTTCTGAAAAATAACGCATGAGATGTCGTGGTATCTCCTTAATACGATTGTGGATGTTTAGGAGATATCCAGTAAGAATTCATGAAAGTAATTGTTATGATGAGGGATGTATTCACTGCGTATTAGGATTAACAAGGAGTGTGATATGAAAATGTTTTATACACGTCAATTGGAGAGCCTGGTAACAGGCGTTCCCACGAAGGACGGTGCCGGAGTGAGTTTGACACGCGTCCTGACGCATGATTTACAAGGTCGGCTCGACCCGTTTCTTATGCTGGATCATTTCCATTCCGATAAGCCGGAAGATTATCTAGCAGGATTCCCGAATCATCCTCATCGTGGTTTTGAA
>JAATGO010000442.1 GCA_015654605.1 Betaproteobacteria bacterium | reverse complement strand
GCGATAGAGGAGAGTCAACAATCACATGATGGTTAGTCAGAACTGGTTCATTCGGGCGACAAAATGTGAAGATATGGTAAATATGTAGATAAATTTACCATAATAAGCATTGCGCGTTTATGATTGGCGGATATTCGAAAAAGAACTCCATTCAGGCATGCAAATAGTAATAAAGAAATTGGGAACGCCAGTCGTAGCATCACTGACATTAATACTTGGGTTTTGTTTAACTGCCGTGTTATGCCTGGGTACCGCGCGCTTTGAGGATGAGGCGCTCAGCGCAGATTTTAACCAGCGTGTGACGTCGCAGGTGAGCCTGCTGCAGGAAAGTCTGGAAGAGGCAGTGCAGATACTGACAATTGTTAATCGTCTGTTTGTCACAGTGGGGCAGCCGAGTCGTCAGCAATTTGCGTTATTCACAGCTCCCTTGCTAAGAAAATATCCTTATGTACACGCTTTCGCTTTTCAGCGGCTGGTGAAGCCCTCGGAGAGGGATGCATTTGAAGCTACCATGCGGCACCTTTTCCCTAATTTTCGCATAACGACATTTGTTGCAGGCGCTTTGCTGCCAACGGCGTTACGGAGTCGCTATCTGGTGGTGGACTATTTGCAGGCCTTGCAAAGTGAGGAAATAACAACAGGTCTGGATATGGCATCCTATCCAGAAGTCAGGGAAGCGCTACAACGTGCCCTGAAAAATTGGAAGGCGGTATCAACCGTCGCTTTTCAGGTGACACGCAGCAATGAAGGACAACGGAGTTTGCTGGTGCTGATGCCCGTCTATCAGTACGGAGCTGCTACGATGACCATTGAGCAGCGGCAACTGGCACTATCCGGGAGCACCAGCATCATTTTTCGAGTCAATGATGTATTGCAGAAGATTCTGAATGCTAGCGTTCTTCCTAAAGGTGCTAATGTCAGTGTTTACATGAGTGGAGCAGACAGAAGCTATGAGTTGGTTTTTCATCATGATAGTAGCAGCTCATCACAACCATTATCGTGGATGATGAAGTTGGCGGCACTACTATATCGTCCGCCAATAGACCTTGAGAAAAATTTTGAACTTGCTGGCCAGGAGTGGTACCTCGACGTTGATTCAGGGCCGCTTTCTTTGCCAGATGGTCATGAACGGTCTCTGTTTATCGCTGCCATCGGCATATTGTTGAGCATACTGGCATCGTCATATTTGACCGTGTTGTCGATGCGTTCGCGACGGGTACAACTAGTGGTGGAAGAAAAGACAGCAGCACTACAGTTGACCCATGCCTTACTGACTGAAGATATACATGCGCGTAAATTGACAGAGCAGGCGCTGAAGCTGCGGCAAAGAGCAATTGATGCCAGTGCACATGCGATCATTATTTTGAACGCGACAGCGCCGGAGTATTTGATCGAATATGTTAATCCTGCTTTCGAGAGAATTACTGGGCACTCTGCTGCTGACGCTATCGGGCAGGGGATATGTTTGCTGACAGAGTTTGATCGAGACCATGAGAATTTTGTCCGTATTTCGGCAGCGCTGGATAAACAGAGCGCTAGTAATGTCGTGCTATGCAGTTATCGTAAAGATGGCATTTTATTTTGGGGTGATCTGTATGTGGCACCGTTGATGAGTGAATCTGGTCAGATGACGCATTTTGTGGCGGCGTTATATGATATTACTTCGATGAAGCGCTATGAGGCAGAGTTGGAGTTTCAGGCCAGTCGCGATACCCTCACAGGCCTGCTTAACCGTAGCATGCTGCGTGATAGCTTGGAGCGTGCCATGTTTCAGGCACAACGTTGTCAATATGGTTTATGGGTGGTGTACGTTGATCTGGATCGTTTTAAATTCGTCAACGATACGCTGGGTCATAAAGCGGGCGATCTTTTATTACAGAAGATTGCGACTCGGCTGCGCAGCGCCGTACCTGATACTGATACTGTTGCCCGCCTTGGTGGTGATGAATTTGTCATGACATTATCAGAGCGTGCCAATGGTGTGCTTGATCATGCCAGTCTGCAGAAAATCATGGATACGGTGGCGACGCCTCTGACGATAGAAGGACATACTTTCTATCCTACCTGTAGCCTGGGTGTTGCCACATTTCCAGAGCATGGTGATGAGCCTGAAATGCTGATTAAATATGCGGATATTGCCATGTTTCGTGCCAAAGAAAATGGACGCAACAACTATCAGTTCTATACGGACAGCATGAATAAGCAGGCACTGGAGCGACTAAGGATTGAGGGAGATTTACGTAATGCATTACAGCGTGATGAATTCTTTTTGCATTATCAGCCAAAGATTGATTTGCGCAGTGGTCGTATCGTTGGGATGGAAGCTTTGATTCGGTGGAGACATCCTGAACTTGGTATGGTATCGCCTGCACGCTTTATCAGTTTGGCAGAAGATACGGGATTAATTTTACCGATTGGTGCCTGGGTCATCCGTACTGCCTGTGCGCAGGCCAAAATCTGGGATCAGGCTGGGTTTACTGATTTGCGGGTGTCGGTCAATCTTTCGGTACGGCAGTTCGTACAAAAAGACCTGGTGTCATCAATTGCAGAAATGCTGATGGAAACAGGATTGGTGGCGAGTCATCTGGAAATTGAATTAACCGAGAGCCTGGTGATGACCGATGTTGAATTGGCGATTGGCATCTTGCGAGAACTCAAAGATCTGGGTGTACACCTATCAATTGATGATTTTGGGACAGGATATTCCAGCCTTTCTTATTTGAAGCGTTTCCCTATTGATATATTGAAAATTGACCAGTCTTTTGTGCGCGACATTACTGTCGATACCGATGATGCAGCCATCACGGTGTCGATTATTTCACTGGCACATAATCTCAAACTGGAAGTAATTGCTGAAGGAGTGGAGACGCAGGAGCAACTTGCCTATCTGCGTCACCATGGTTGTGATGTGATGCAGGGACATTTCTTTAGTCCGGCAGTATCAGCTAGGCAATTTGAGATGTTGCTGCGGCAGGCGACCCAGCTTCCGGCACAGCTGGAATTGATTGCCGATATCTAGAGCGCACCTCATACCGATTAATGAAATGCGTTCTAGAATCTGCTAATGATGGTGAGCTTGCAGAATTATTCAGGAATGTGTCCATGCCAGAATCGCTGAAATCGTCACGAGAGAACCCAGCGTGGAAAACAGGATGGCACGTGACATGGCGGCGGCCTCGCGGCGATATAATTCGGCCAGCATGAAGGGGCCGGTTCCAATGGGTAAGGCGCTGAGCAGTAGTGCACTATCTGCCCATAATTTAGGTAGAGGCCATATCCAGTAGGCAAAGAGTGCCGTAATCGCAGGCTGTAAAATCAACTTGAATAGCACTAGCAAGCCAACACCTCCATTTTTGACTGGCTGTAAAGGAAGTGCCAGAAATAGTCCTAGGGAGATCAATGCACAGGGCGTAGCGGCCCCACCCAACAAGGTAAAAAACTGACTCACACTACCAGGGAGGGTATAGCCACTAGCGGCGACGATACCACCAAGGATTGGTGCCACCATGATGGGGTTACGTATCAACGAGCTTGCCACGCTACGTAGCGTATGACGGAGATGCTTCTGTTTATGCAGAAAAGTTTCTAGCAATACGATGGCAATGGCAAACAGCAAACAGGCTGTCATGATCATGGAAATCACGGCCGGTGGTACGCTGTCATGGCCAAAGGCGAGTAGACACAGTGGCAAACCAACGAAACCAACATTAGGATAAGACGCGCCAAGGCTGTCGATAATGATATTGCCAGCATCCATTCCTTGCCGATGTCTGACCCAGGCAGTTAGTCCAAATACGGCGACTACGCCGATGCCAAATATGCTGATGAACTGAACGTTGGCAAAATAAGCCAGTGTCAGGTTGGATACCGTATTGAAAATCAGTGCTGGCAGGCCGAGATAGATGACGAAGCGATTCAGTTCACTGGCAGCATTGATGCTGAGAATGTTGCGCTTGCGGCAGATATAGCCGGCAAAGATCAAAGCAAAAATAGGGAAAACCACATTGAAAATGGCGAGCATGATGGGAGATGTTTGTGGGGAAAGGGATTGATTGCACTATCAAGCTGCCGTATGAGAAATGGTCTTGATGTGGTTGGTGTGACAGCAGTTCATGCCGGTTTCCTTTTGGATGCGTATTGTGCGCGCATCAGAATGGTGGCCAACTCCGATGTCGCTTGTTCACTATGCTGGCGAGCCAGTTTCTCGGCTAGCATAGCCTCACCATTGACAATGGCATCCAGAATCGCCTGGTGCTCGTCCCATATGTGGCCGACTTGAGCATCGTCGCTCAGAATGGCACCCATGGCACGTCGGATATGGTGCAGATGGAGTGCCGCTGTTTCTGCAATCATGGGATTACCAGAGGCATCATGCAGGAAACGATGAAAATTCAGATCAGCCTGGATTAGTTCAGTCATTGTTCCAGAGTGCATGGCACGCTGTCCATCGGCGATCAGGTTATCCAACGCTTGTTTATCTGGATGCTGTTTCCAGCGCTGAGCTGCTTCTCGTGCTGCTAGACCATCCAGTGCGGCACGGACTTGCGCCAGTTGCAGGAGCTTATGAGGATCCAGAGGTGTCACCATAACACCTTTACGACCACTTTCTTCGATGAATCCCTGGTGCTTGAGTAATTGGAAGGCCTGCAAAATAGGTTGGCGTGACACGCCCAGCATTTCTGCCAGGTTTTCCTGGGTAATGCGCGCATTCGGTGCCAGCGAGCCATCGCAAATAGCATTGAGCAGCGCATGATAGACCTGCTCAATAAGTTGTGTTGGAGCACTGATTTTATACATGGTAAGAATGGGGATGAAGCAACGCTTTCGTCAATGGATAGTCATTGGGTAGCAATAGCGAGTGAATTAATATTCATATACTGTGTTCTGTATACAGATTATCGAGGTAATAAATCACTGTCAAGAAAGATTTGAGTGTGCACTGCACAAATTTTGCAACACAGATACACTATCGGCTATTTCATTTCAGGAAGTTTTCATGAATTGGCCTCTTTTTGCGCTCGCTGTCGCCGCTTTTGGTATTGGCACTACAGAATTTGTCATCATGGGTTTGTTGCCAGATGTGGCGCTCGATTTGCATGTTTCGGCACCAGCGGCGGGTATGCTGGTGTCTGGCTATGCGTTAGGTGTAGCAGCAGGGGCACCAATACTGGCTATTATTACGGCACGTTGGCCACGTAAGCGGGCATTGATCATATTAATGGGCATGTTTGTCGTTGGCAATATATTATGTGCCATGGCACCAAACTACCTGATGTTGATGGTGGCGCGCGTGATAACGGCTTTTTGTCATGCTGCATTTTTTGGCATAGGATCCGTGGTAGCGGCAGAACTGGTTCCGCGTGAGAAACGTGCGCAAGCAGTTGCCTTGATGTTTACTGGGTTGACTGTCGCTAACATTCTTGGTGTTCCTTTTGGGACGGCATTAGGCCACGCAACTGGTTGGCGTTCAACTTTTGCCGCCATTACTGTCATCGGTGTACTGGCAATGCTGATGCTGTGGGTTTGTTTGCCGAAAAAAATTACTATGCAAATGACCAGCATCATTAGCGAATTCCGCGCCATTGCACGCATGCAGGTACAGTTGGCGTTATTGATCAGTACTCTGGCCTCCATCAGCATGTTTAGCGTGATGACCTATATTGCCTATATCTTGCTGAATGTCACAGGGTTTACTGCGCATCAGGAAAGTTGGGTATTGTTACTGTTCGGTGCTGGCATCACTGTTGGTGGGTTGGTCGGAGGGCGGTTGGCTGATTGGCGACTGATGCCCGTGATGGCAGTGTTATTTGTTGGCATCGCATTGATCCTGACACAATTTTCCTGGAGTAGTCACTTACCTGTACCAACATTAATCACCATGTTTATATGGGGTGCCTTTGCGTTTGCTGTTGTGCCGGCAGCGCAGATACGTGTATTGGATAAAGCTAAAGATGCTCCCAATCTGGCATCTACTCTGAATCAAGGTGCGTTTAATATGGGCAATGCCATCGGCGCATGGTTAGGGGGTATGAGCATTGCGGCGGGTATTCCGTTGACCAGGCTGCCACTTATTGGTGCGGCCGTTGCTGTCGTCGCACTGATCATTGTATGGCTATCGGTAACATTGGAGCACCGAGCACATGTAGCGTAGTGTCAAAAATGGTGACAGGGTATTTCATAGGAGAAGAGGGCGACTACTTGTTAGTCGTCTTTTTACATGGTGAAGCGCGTTTCGAGTCCTTTCCCTCTTGATCCGGGGTGCTTCGGAGGGATGTATTTATTGCGGATGTCAGGCGCTAAAGGGATACAATAGGAGTGCCTGCAATGTTCTTCTTTTGTCATTTTTATCCTTTTATTGACTTCATGCCCGATTCCTTTCGCTTCGGAGACTCTCTGTTACAGCACGATGCTGATATTGCCAGCGCAATCCAAATGTATTCAGGTCAGTTGCAAACGCATTGGCGTGGGCGTACGCGATTCGTCATGCTCAATACCGGTTTCGGCACAGGGCATCATTTCTTATCATCGTGTGCCATGCTGTTACGGGATACGCAGGGACCAGAACAATTGCATTATCTGGCACTACTACCACAACTTCCATCGCGTGAACAATTAATACGCTGGCACGCAGACTGGCCGGAATTGGCATCACAAGCACAGCAGCTGCATGCTGTATGGCCATTATCAGTGCCAGGCTATCAGCGTGTTTTTTTGATGCAGGCAAGAGTGGTGCTTACCTTGATTGTGGGAGATTGGGCAGCGTGTTTGCCACATATGGATGCTTCGGTCGATGCCTTCTACTTGCTACCACAGACGGAAAAACCAATGATATGGTCAGTGCCGCAACTAAAACGATTGGCACGCCTTGCGGCACCACAGGCATCTTTATTGATGAGTGTGAGAGCTGGACAGCGGGAACAAGTGCAACCGCATTTACGGCAGGTCGGATTCCTGTGTGAGGACACGACGCAAGAGAAAATGCTTTATGCGCGATTTACTCCGCATTGGCAGCACAGATATGCTGGTAATCTCATACCATATGCACGTCGGGCAATAGTCATTGGCGCAGGGTTGGCTGGCAGTGCCGCTTGTGAGAGTCTTGTTATGCGAGGTTGGGAAGTCACTCTGCTCGAGCGACATGCTGCTCCAGCACAGGAGGCATCCGGTAATTTGGCCGGCGTATTCATGCCATTAATGTCGCGCGACGATAATCCTACATCAAAATTGATTCGTTCAGCTTTTTCGTTTGCACAGCAAATCTGGTCTCGGGTAGGAGGTTTCGATTCATC
>JAATGO010000308.1 GCA_015654605.1 Betaproteobacteria bacterium | reverse complement strand
GCTTGATAATTCTGAGAACAAGGAATTTGTAAAATCCTTTGAGGCCAAGTACAAGCGTGTTCCCAGTACCTATGCTGCTAATACATATGATGCAGCCATGCTGTTGGATGTCGCGATTCGTAAAATCAATGGGAACACAAGTGATAAGCCTGCTTTTGCTGCAGCAGTGAGAGCAGCAGGGGCTGAATTCAAATCGGTACGCGGCCCATTTCGCTTTAATACGAACAATATGCCGATCCAGAATTACTATGCCTTTGAGATTATCAAGGATGGCACACAGTTCAAGGGGAAATTGGTGGCTACGCCGCTGGTTGACCATAAGGATGCGTACGTAGGTGCCTGTCCACTGAAATAGGAGTATCTCTCATGCTACTTCTTGCACAACTTCTGAACGGGCTGCAATACGGCGTCTTGCTTTTTTTGTTGGCAGCAGGATTGACTTTGGTCTTTGGCATCATGAGTTTTGTCAATCTTGCACATGGCTCACTGTATATGATGGGAGCGTATTTTGCCGCTTCGGTTGCTAATGGTACTGGTAGTTTCTTGCTGGGGTTGTTAGCTGCAGTAATAGGATGTCTGTGTCTTGGGATTCTACTTGAACGTCTTGCTGTCTCACGCCTTTATAACAAGGATCATTTGAGTCATGTGTTGGCGACATTTGGCATGATCATGTTCTTCAATGAGTTGGCAACCATGTTGTGGGGGAAGCAGCCACTGTTTGTTTCAGTACCATATTTTCTAGATGGCAGCATTACTCTGTTTGGATTCCAATATCCGACTTATCGGTTTGCCGTCATCGTTGTTGGTCTCTTAGTGGCAGTTGGTTGCTATTTTTTGATTCATAAGACACGGCTTGGCATGCTGATTCGTGCTGGTGCCAATAATGCGGCAATGGTGGGAGCACTTGGAATTAATATAAAGTTTCTCAATGCATTGCTATTTGCCATTGGTGCGGCATTGGCTGGGTTGGCTGGTGCTGTTGCCGGACCAATTTTATCGGTACAGGCAGGAATGGGTGAGCCGGTATTGATCGCTACTTTTGTGGTGATTGTGATTGGCGGTATTGGTTCAGTCAAGGGGGCATTCTATTCGGCACTGATTGTTGGTGTGGTAGATACGTTGGGCAGGGCATTTTTACCTGCGTTGTTACGAGAAGTTGTTAACCGTCAACTGGCTGATGCGGCAGGTCCGGCACTGGCATCTTTATTAATTTACCTGTTGATGGCAACGGTGCTCGCGTTGCGTCCACAGGGTTTGTTCATGGCAAAACGATGAAGATTACTTCTGTACGTCCGAGTGTATTGCTACCTGTGCTATTGCTGGTTGCCTTTGCTTTTGTCCCCTTGGTAGCAAATACCATTGGTGCTCAGTTTTACATTGGTTTTCTGGCACGTATTCTGGTCTATGCATTGGCCGCAAGTGCGCTTAACCTGGCATTAGGCTATGGCGGTATGATTGGTTTCGGCCATGCACTTTTTGTTGGCCTTGGTGCTTATGCTGTGTCATTGTCGTCTTGGTTCGGTATTGAGAGTGGTTGGATACAATTATTTTTCGTGCTGTTGGCATGTGGCATTCTTGGTGTGTTGACTGGTGCAATTAGTTTGCGTACGCGTAGTATTGGTTTCATCATGATCACCTTGGCATTTTCCCAGATGGGGTATTTCGTGTTTGTTAGCCTAAAGCAATTTGGTGGTGATGATGGTATGTCCATTATTACTACCAGTCATCTTGGAGCTGGTGTTGATCTTGGCTCAGCGGTTCCTTTGTTCTATGCAGCGTGGATTTCTCTGACTCTGGTGATTATATGGATGACACGTTTGCGGGTAGCACCATTTGGCATGGTATTACGGGCGGCACGACAAAACCCTGCACGTGTTAACGCTCTGGGTTTCCCAGCCAGGCGATTTCAACTGATTGCGTATACGATCTCAGCAGTGTTGTGCGGTATTGCTGGCTTTTTGTTAGCGAATCTGAATGCGTATGCATCACCGGGCATGATGAGCTGGCAGGTTTCAGGAGAGTTGATTGTTATCGTCGTGCTGGGGGGCATCGGCAGTGTCTTCGGCCCTTTATTGGGAGCGCTGGCTTTTATTGGCCTGGAAGAGATAATGAAATCGTATACAGAGCACTGGATGCTGATCTTTGGTGCGATTATTGTATTAGTTGCTTTATCTGGCAAGGATGGTCTCATGGGTGCCTTGTTGGCTTTGGATCGGAGGATAGGACGATATCACCATAGACAAGGCCAGGGTAGTTTGCATATGGTAGTTTCTACATCGGGAACAACTCACGGAGGCAAACAATGGCCAGTTTGCGTACGCAATCCCTGACTAAACGTTTTGGTGGCCTATTGGTGACGGATGATGTGTCGTTGGAGATACGTCCTGGTGAATTGCACGCGATCATTGGTCCTAATGGCGCCGGTAAAACGACTTTGATTAATCAATTGTCTGGCGAACAGGTCTGTGACAGTGGAAAAATCTGGTTTAATCAAGAGGATGTGACCGCTTTGCCTCTGTATCAACGCGCTTGTCGTGGTTTGCTGCGATCTTATCAGATTACCTCTATCTTTGAAGAATTTACCGTACTGGAGAACGCTGTGTTGGCAGTGATAGGTGCTGCTGGTAAGGGATACGGTTTCTGGCGCACCATGATGAGTCAGCGCGATGCAGTGGTGCAGGCAGAAGATAGTTTGCACGCTACCAGGCTGGAGATGCGCAAGAATGTGCCAGCTGGCGAGCTTGGCTATGGAGAGCGTCGTCAACTCGAATTGGCGATGGCATTGGCGTCCCAACCGAAGTTATTGCTCCTGGATGAACCAATGGCAGGGATGAGTATTGAAGAGTCTGCTTTGGTGGTACAACTCTTGCACTCGATCAAAGGGAAATATTCAATGTTATTGATTGAGCATGATATGGAGGCAGTATTTTCTTTGGCTGACCGTATTACTGTGCTGGTGTCTGGCCGTGCTGCTTTTTGTGGCACACCGGATGAAATACGTCATCACCCTGAAGTGCGCGCCATTTATCTTGGTGACGAGCAGGGTGAATTCTCTGGAGTGGCGCATGGCTGAATTACTGTCGATTCGTGGCTTGCAGGCTTCCTATGGTAGAGCTCAGGCCTTGTTCGATGTTTCCATCGATGTCGAAAAAGGTGAGGTGGTCACTTTGTTGGGACGTAATGGCATGGGTCGCTCTACGACTGTGAAATGTTTGTTTGGCTTATTACCGGTGCAGGCAGGAACGATTACGTTCAATGGCAGACGTATTGAGCAGTTACCATCACATAAAGTTGCCAAATGCGGTTTAGGACTCGTACCTGAGGGGCGGCAGATATTCGCAGATTTATCGGTCGAAGAAAACCTGATCGCGACGGCACGTGCCAGTGGAATAGCAGAAAACAAGCAGTGGACATTACGTCGGATCTATGCATTTTTTCCGAGACTGGCTGAACGCAAGCGCAACATGGGCATGCAGTTATCTGGCGGTGAACAGCAGATGTTGGCAATCTCACGTGCATTAATGACCAATCCCTCACTACTGGTGCTTGATGAAGCAACAGAAGGTTTGGCTCCGGTAGCACGTGCCGATATTTGGCGAGCGTTGATGGAATTGAAACGTGAGGGATTGTCGCTGATTGTGATCGACAAAAATATACAATCTTTGATGACATTGGCAGATCACCACTATGTCATCGAGAAAGGACGTGTTGCATGGAGTGGCAATTCGGAACAGCTAAAGGCTGATCCTACATTGGTACATCGTTATCTTGGTGTTTAGGATGTGGCGGAAGTGATGATAAGGGATGTAAGGGATATGAAATGAAGGCATCTGGTTTTCACTACTGCCGTCCAGAATCTGTTGAAGAGGCTTGTGAATTTCTAGCTGAATACGGAAGTGATGCACGTATTCTAGCTGGAGGACAAAGCATGATGGCAACGTTGAATCTGCGTCTTTCGGCACCAGCATTACTGGTGGATATCAACCGGATTATGTCTCTTCAAGGTATTGTTCCTGCTGAAGATGGCAGTTACCTTCGCGTTGGCGCATTGGTACGACATGCCGAAACAGCATCG
>JAATGO010000175.1 GCA_015654605.1 Betaproteobacteria bacterium | reverse complement strand
TGAATTCTGGTTGAAGATCCGAGCCACATACCTCCAGCACTGTGCGAATCAGTTGTTCATAAGTGGTCGACTCCCCTGCTGCAACATTAATCGCTTCGCCAGTGACAGAACTTTGCATTGCCAGCAGCTGGGCAGTAGCAACGTCGCCTGCATAGACGTAATCGTGTACTTCATCGGCTTCTGCATTGATCACTGGCGCCACCCCCTGTTTGATACGCTCGTAAGCCTGTATGATTGGCAGTACATTAATACCTCTCCCATGCTGGCGTTCACCGTATACGCTGGAAATTCGTACAGCAACATAGTCGAGTCCATAACGTTGCTTGTAGAACGCACATAGGTGTTCTGACACGACTTTACCGGATCCGTACAAAGCCGGAGCCGGATGTACTCCATAACTGGAAAAAGGACAATCCTCCGTAATCACGCCAGCACTGGTATTGCCGTAAGTGGAGATGGAAGACGAATAGATGATTTTTTCAACGCCTCGGATGCGACATGCTTCTAGCACATTCATGATGCCTCGAATATTCACATCCATTCCTGCCCACAAATTTCTGGACAATGGTAAGGTAATAAAATAAGCCGTATGAAAAACACCACTCACATCTTCCAGTGCATCATACAGTTCGTTCTGTCGCAGAATATCCCCTTGAACCACAGTGATGCGAGGATCATCCAACAGATGTCGAATGGTGTTTTGCGAACCTACCGAACCGTTATCAAAAAGGATGACTTGCTTTGCTCCGGCAGCTAACAACTGACCAGCAATATGCGAGCCGAGTAGGCCAAAGCCACCGGTAATTAAAAATTTCTTACTGATAAGATCCATCATATCCCCATTAAAAAAGGTAAAACTTGCCCTGGGTTCGGTCTAAGACCAATCCCTGAAGAAAAACAGCCAATGAATTTACCGCGATGGCGGCATCAATCCGTTAAGTTTGCATGAAAAACTTTGTATCGTACGCCCCCAACAGCGCAGTTTTGATTCCCATATGAGATCCTTTAATGTATACCGAGATACGCAGCACGTACCTTGGGGTCGGTCTGTAATTCGAGGCCAGTGCCCGACAATGTGATATTTCCTGTCTCCAGCACATAAGCGCGATCGGCAAGCTGCAACGCCTGGTTGGCCATTTGTTCTACCAGCAAGATCGTCAATCCAGACTTGCGCAACGCATGCAGTGATCGGAAAATATCTTGAATAATAATGGGAGCAAGCCCCAGCGAAGGCTCATCGAGTAACAGCATGCGCGGCTCTCCCATCAAAGCTCTCGCAATCGCCAACATCTGCTGTTCGCCACCAGATAACGTACCTGAAATCTGATTTCGACGTGCCGCCAAACGCGGGAACATAGCAAAACAGCTATCGATCTTTTCCTGTAGTTTTTCCTTTGTATATTTCTTGTAGTAAGCACCAAGTACTAAATTGTCTAGTACATTTTGTTCAGCAAAGACACCTCGTCCTTCTGGAACCAGTACCGAACCCAGCGTCGGTCTTACATGCGCGGCCACCGTGGTAATGTCATTACCTGCTAACGTTATGATTCCTTTGGCCGATGGAATCAAGCCTGCAATACAATTGAGCAAGGTACTCTTGCCAGCACCGTTAGCACCAAGGATCGCCACCACCTCGCCAGCCTTCACCGAAATACTGACATTGCGTACAGCTTCGATGGCACCATATTTGATTGATATATCTTTCAATTCAAGCATGACGCACCTCCAGCGACGAGAGTTCTTGCGTCCGTTGTGGCATATCCAATTCCATGGGGTTCGCTGAACCGAGATACGCAGCAATGACGGCAGGATTATTCTGGATTTCTTGTGGAGTACCTTCTGCAATTTTGATGCCATAATCAAGTACAGTAATATGGTTAGAAATATTCATCACTAAATCCATGTGATGCTCCACCATCAATATCGTTACACCTGCTTCACAGATTCGCAGTAGCAGTTGCCCAAGTTCTTCAGTTTCCAATGGATTCAGTCCTGCCGCAGGTTCATCTAGCAATAGCAAATGTGGGTGGCTGGCGAGACTGCGTGCCAGTTCTACTCGGCGCTGTAAACCGTACGCGAGACTCCCGGCTGGCAATAGTGTATATTCCGATAATCCTAACCATCCCAGTATCTGGAGTGCTTCGGCATACGCATCATTCTCATCACGCTGCGCGTGTGGTAGGCTCAGTAATGACGACCAGAAGCCATTTTTTATTTTGCTATGACGTCCGATCAAGACGTTATCTAACACGGACAAATCGGCAAACAATCTTAAATTCTGGAACGTCCTGGCAATACCCAAGCGACTAATGTCGTGCATCGCTGCTTTGCCAACTGCCTTACCTTGAAAAGAGATGGTGCCGGAATCTGGCTGCACTACACCAGAAATCATATTGATCATGGTGCTTTTACCCGCACCGTTTGGACCGATGAGTGCGTGGATCCGACCAGCACGAATCGATAAATTAATATTCTGCGCTGGCTTGACACCACCATACGATTTGCATAACTGCTGCACATGCAATAACTCGACGTCACGTCCACCAATGCTCGCTATGGTATCAAATAGGAACTCACCATCTAATTTAGCTGTTGTCAATGAAGTAGGTAGTGTCACAAAACGACGACCAGCACCTGCAAATAGCTTACTACCCAACCCTGCCAATCCCTTCGGCAATAAGTACAGCCCAAACAATAGCAGGGCTCCATATACCAGATGCTGTAGATTAGGCCAGCGCGATAAGAAAGCATCAATTAATACCAACAATACCGAGCCAATCAATGGGCCGTAAAGCATACCCGCACCACCGAACAACACCAGTAGCAAAATAAAGATGGAGAGTGGAAAATTGATAAAATCAGAATTAATATACTGATTTTGCTGTGCCACCAATGCCCCTGCAATGCCACAGGTCACCGCCGAGATGACAAATGCCAATACTTTGAAAGAATAGACATTGATGCCCACCGAT
>JAATGO010000045.1 GCA_015654605.1 Betaproteobacteria bacterium | reverse complement strand
ATGCGAGAGGCTAAGGAAGCTGCACAAAAAGAAGCGTTGCGACTGTCGCGGCATGTCGAACAAGAATTAGAGGAGCAGGTCATGGCAAGAATGGGAGAGTTGTTAGAGGCTATGGCAGAAATTGAGATGGCTTTGTCGCGGGAGCGAGCTGCGCATGCAGAACAGAAAATGTTTCTGGCAACCGTATCTCATGAGTTACGTACACCGTTAGCAGTGATTGATGCGACAACACAGAATCTATCGCGGGATGCATCTGAGAGTTCTTCTAGAACGAAGATTCGTCTGGAAAAAATACGGCAAGCGACGGATAGATTAACTTCATTGTTCGATAATTATTTGAGCAATAATAGGCTTGATATTTTGTCGCGGGGGATTCAAAAAATTGAGACACCATTACTACCATTACTGGAAGATGCAATCGTCTCTGCGCAGCCTTTGGCCAATGGGCATTTGTTTGTTCTTGAAAGGGGGAGCGTACCTGATGTAATCTTGGCAGATCCTAGTTTGCTTAGATTAGTGCTGCGGACACTGGTTGACAATGCTGTGAAATATACGCCATTGACAACAACAATCCGTGTTTCTGCACGTAGTGTCAAAGATGGATGGCACATCGATATTTCCGACGATGGTCCTGGAATTTTAGTGACTGAGAGAGAACTGATTTTTGAGCGTTATTATCGTGGTCATGCGGCAGCTACTCATACAGGAACAGGTTTGGGATTAACGTTGGCTAGGTATATGGTAGAAATGCATCATGGATCTTTGATTTTGTTGGATACGGATACTCCTGGTGCTACTTTCAGGATATGGTTACCTGCACGAAGGTAAGATATGAAATGGCCACGCCTGTGGCCATATATTCAAGTGATACCGGAATGCATGATTGCTGTGATATGTTGAGATGCATTTCGAATTTTTTACTGAAGGTTATTATTATTGCCAGCCAAAGCGGCGTGCGTACCATGTTTTTATCCCGTGTATGAGTATGGCATACGACACTAGAATAACGAACAGCCATGGGAAGTAGATGAGTGGCAATGCTTGCATTTTAAAATAATGCGCTAATGGAGACATTGGCAATAACAGACCAATGGACATAATCAATAATGTCATTGCACTGAGTAACCATACGGCACTGCTTTGCAGAAATGGAATGCGGCGTGTACGTATCATATGTACGATCAGAGTTTGTGACAATAGTCCTTCAACGAACCAGCCTGACTGAAAAAGTGTCTGATGTGCTATTGAATTGGCACCCAATACAAACCAGAGCATCACAAATGTACAGATATCAAAGAGAGAACTAATGGGGCCAAAAAATATCATGAAGCGACTGATTTCAGATGGATTCCAGCGTTTCGGTTTTGCGAGTAACTCTTTGTCGACGTGATCGAATGGAATTGCCATTTGAGAAATATCGTATAGTAAATTCTGTACCAGAAGATGTAGAGGAAGCATCGGTAGAAATGGTAAAAATACACTGGCGACTAAAACTGAGAAGACATTACCGAAATTATAACTCGCTGTTATCTTGATATATTTCAGCATGTTGGAAAAAGTCTTACGTCCTTCGATGACACCTTTTTCTAGTACCATCAGACTTTTTTCGAGCAATATCATATCTGCCGCTTCTTTGGCGATATCGACAGCAGTATCGACGGAGATACCGATATCAGCTGCGCGTAGGGCTGGGGCATCGTTGATTCCATCACCTATGAAGCCAACGATGTGCCCATTGCTATGCAGCGTTTTTACAATGCGTTCCTTATGTATTGGACTTAGTTTGGCAAAGATGGTGGTGCATTCTACTGCCTCTGCCAGTTCGACATCACTCATTTCTTCTATTTGAGTGCCGAGCAGAAGACCTTCTCCTTTTAATCCTACCTCGTGACATATCTTGGTGGTGACAAGGGCATTGTCTCCGGTCAGAATTTTTACTGCTACACCATGTTCATGTAAGGCTCTGATGGCAGGTTCAGTCGATTCTTTAGGTGGATCCAGAAAGGCGATATAACCAATCAACACTAAATCTGATTCGTCGGTTTGGTCATAAGTCTGTTTAACTGGGGGCAGATTTTTAGCAGCGACGGCCACTACGCGCAAACCGTCGGTATTCAAAGTCGCTGTGGTAGTATTGATTGCCGCCAATAGTTCTGTTGTGAGAGGAACGGTGCCGTGTTGGGTACGGGCGTGCGTGCAGATTGT
>JAATGO010000124.1 GCA_015654605.1 Betaproteobacteria bacterium | reverse complement strand
GTGCCAAACAAACCGATGAAAGGAGATGTACTACCGATACTGGCCAACACCGTCAGACCTGACTCCAGCCTGCGGCGCTCTTTTTTGATCTGTTGCTCCAGGAAACGCTCCACACGCTCAGATTGGTTGATGCTGTGTGCCAGTTGCTGCATGTTTTTCGGCTCTCTCTCGACAGCCATCGCCGCAACACCTCCTTGCGCAATGTGTGCAAAGGGGCCTGGATACTGATCAGCATGCTCAGTTGCAGAGAGAAAGTCAGAAGCACTCCAGAATGCCTTGGCAAAACGTTTGTTCTCTGCTTTCTGCTTACTGAATTGCACAATCTTAATCATCAAAAGTGCCCAAGTGGCAATAGAGAACAAAATCAGTACCCATAGCACGGCAGGCACAATAAACGAAGTTAATGAATCAAACATGTAATTTCCTCTTTTGTTTATAAGGTCGTCATTAATTCGGCAACTTGAACTCAATGACCTGGGTTGCCGTCCCGGAAATGGGCGTGTCGCCACGGCGAGCTGGCACAAACTTCCATTTACTGACGGTCTCTACAGCAGCATCGTCAAGCACCTCGTGTCCACTGGAGCGTTTCACCTTTACCGACTCCGCCGTACCCTCCGGTGTCACGGAGATAATCAATTCGACTCTACCCTCCCACATCCTGCGTAGCGCCAGCGGCGGATAAGGTGGTGATGGATTGCCCAGTCTCGATAAACCAGAGATCGCTGCAGTCTCTTTTACTGGTGCTGGTGGCGGCGTAGGATGCGGCACCTCCTCAACTGGGGGAGACGGTGTTGGTAAAGGTCGAGGTGGAGGCTCCACTGGCTTGGGAACTGGTGTAGATGGTTTCGGCCGGAGCTTTGGAGGTGGCTTGGGCGCTTCATCATCTTCCACCTTCTGTGGTGGCTCAACTGGTTTTGGTGGAGCAGGTGGTGGCGGTGGTGGCTCTGCCGCAAACTCGATGGCTATTTCGTTTGGCTTGGGAGGTGTCTCCCGTTCAACTGGCCGATTGAACCACCAGATCACCCCTCCATGAACTGCCGTGGACAAGAGTACCAATAACAAGATGGTTCGCAAAGACAGTCCATCGGATTTCGCAACTGGTAACGCAGGACGAACTTCCACTAAGGACTCATCAGAAGATGACATCCTTATGTCTTGTTCCACTACTCTTCTTGCGGTGTTGTTGGGCATTGATATTTGCTCGAAGTTCTCAATAAATTGCAGTCTTTAGTCAACGGATTCATATCACCATTTGGCCAAACTGCTCCATGACTCCCTCTTTCATAGAGCAACATTCATGCCAACTGGTACGAACCAATTTATGCATAAAGTACATAAAATAGCGTATACAAATGCTAGATTTTGCCATTTTTATGGGGATATACATCTGCAATGCACACTTATGGTACGTACCACTTATTTCATCCTGATGACATGTTTATGATCAATGTTTTTGTGGTGCAATAAAAAAGATATCTTTCGGCAATTTTTAACTATGATTTGCGTAGGTGCGTTAAAGCCATACCTCCGAACGAAGCCAGAAAATAAGCGGGATAAGCTAACCAGCCTATGCCGTTTGTTAAAAAATATCGGGGAGACTTCTGTGTTTGATTAGCTATGTTTCCCAGAATCTGGAAAACGAGGTGGTATCTATTGGAAGTTAATTTGCCCTTTTTATGGGAGCATATATCCTGAAATGCACATTTATGGTACGTACCACTTGATGAATTTTGATGGCATGCTTATATTCAATAATTTATGTCCAATAATTTTTGTGGCACGATGACAATAGATGCTGTTTGGCAAAATTTTTTGTGGTTTATGTTATCCAAACAGATGCCAACTTCCTCGCCTAGCAAAGCCAAGAAGGAAGCGGAAACGCAGGAACGGTTGCCAATCTGATTGATTGCCACAATTCTATATGGTGTTGACCGCACAGTGGGGGGAGACATACTCCTCTCACGGACGTACAAATTGCAGCGATCTCTAACTACGTGCTACATCAATACGGTAATCCGGCATTAAGTGTCACACACCAGGACAGGTGAGACAAACACGTTCCGGTGGCACCAAGCCTCTATTGGCAACGATCCAACCTTACATTTTGCCTGTTATTGCTCTAATCCTTTTGCTACTGATTCTATTGTTGTACACGCGATTCACACGATGCAAGAAAAAGAAAAATATCGGCAATACCAACAGATAGTGTCGCCCCACATTGTTGATCGCATATGCCACTGTACTTGATGCTTGTACCACTTCGAAACTGTCGCCGAGACGTGCGCTAAGCATGTCTCTTGATATGCCCCTTATTACTCCACCAACGGGAAATGGCAATTCCCTCATCAAGACTTTTCACTAGATAAAAATTTCCTTTATTGGAAATTTCCTGTAATCAATTATTATCCCGCCGCCGCCTGTCGTTTCACAACGCAATATATAAACAAAAGTATGATTAATAACAATTCTCATTAACGTTTATTGATTATAATATTCCACTATCACCACCTGCCGCTGTATCAAGAAATACTTTTTGGCAATATCTTATGGTGATCAACGGAGAAAATGCTGAAAGATTAATTAACAGCAACATGTCTCAATAACAGACAAATAAAATCTACTTCATCAATATGTTAAAAAAAATCTGGTTTCAGCTACATTGGTTTGTTGGTATTACTGCCGGTACCATTCTTATTATCATTGGCGTCACTGGTGCGACTCTCGCCTTTCGGGCTGAATTGCTAGATCTGATCAATCCTGGGGTAACCAAAATTGCCCCCCGCCAGGAACACAAACTTACACCACAGGAATTGATCACACACATACAACCCACCGAGCCACAAAAACGGATTACCGCTGTTACTGTATTTTCTGAGCCGGGCGTATCCTCCATGGTCACCTTTGCCCCGCCGCCTGGGGTACGCCGCGGGGAGTCTCGTTATTTCAATCCTTACAATGGAACATTACTACCTCGTCTCAGTGGACAAGATTTCTTTGCATGGGTTGAACGTTTGCACCGTTGGCTCCTATTACCAACCAACATTGGGAAAACCGTCGCAGGGACGCTTTCTGCCTGCCTTTTTCTACTAGCGTTATCTGGTCTCTATCTGCGCTGGCCACGCCGCCCGTTATCACTGCGTGCCTGGTTCAAACTGGACTTTACTCTGAACGGTCGTTCTTTCCTATGGAACTTGCATTCAGTCATTGGTACATGTGCGTTGCTGATGTACCTGATTTCTACCACCACTGGCATGTTCTGGGCATTGGATTGGTTCAAGCAGGGAGCGATTTTCCTTGCGGGAGCAAATAGCCCTGCACAACGAACAGCTCCAGCACCGCGTTCGCCATCACCACAGCATGAGCATCATCATGAAGATGAAGCCGTAGAAAATGAATCTCCGATATCTTTGGATATCACATGGGATACTTTTCTACGCAATACAGAAAAATGGAAAATCGCCTCATTACGTCTTGCAGAGAATCCCAAACAGCCGATACAAATCACGTACATCAATATAGACGCACCGCATGATCATGCGCGTAACCGTATGACAATCAACCCTCGCAATGGAAAAATCTTGCTTAACGAGAAATTCTCAGAGCAAAGTGCGGGAACCAGATTCCTTGGCGCGGTCTATCCGCTTCATATGGGAACTTACTTTGGTTTGCCTGGCCGCATCATCATGCTATTGGCTACCTTAGCTCTCCCTCTGTTCTCCATCACGGGCTGGATGCTGTACCTAGATCGACGCAAAAAGAAAAAAGCGGTACGTGCCGAACGTGCTCTACTCGCGCGCAACTATCCATTGCCTTCAGGATCAACGATTTCTTCCCATACATCCGAGGAAGTCCTACTGGCATTCGCTACCCAATCTGGACAAGCAGAACGTATAGCGCTGCACACAGCAGGCGCCCTCCAGCAAGCTGGGATGAGAACTAGTATTCTCTCATTGGCTCAGCTGGATATCGAGCGCTTGCGGCATCATCAACGCGTGCTATTCATTGTCAGTACTTTTGGTGAAGGCGAACCTCCCGACGCTGCACGCCGTTTTGCTCATCAAATGAAACAACATCAAGCCGATCAACTTCCACACTTGCATTATGGTGTACTGGCATTGGGTAACCGCCAATACAACAATTTTTGTGGCTTTGGGCTCACACTGGATCATTGGCTACAAAATCAGGGGGCACAATCATTATTCCCCATGATTGAAGTCGATGATAACCATGCAGCAGAGGCCTTACAGCGTTGGGAGAAAACATTAAGCATGCTGACCGGTGGGGCTACCGTCGCCATACCAACAACAGATACGGCAGTTGGTTCAATAGTTGCCACCTACGATCAATGGATTCTACAACAGCGTCATCTGCTCAACCCTGGTAGCCAGGGCACAGAAATTTACCATATCGAATTAGTTCCTCCAACAGGAAAAGAAAATGCTCTTCATTGGCGTTCCGGTGCATTGATAGAAATGCTGCCGCGCAATCCACCAGAACGCGTAACAATGCTGCTTCAGGAATGGCAGTTACATGGAGATACTGAGGTATTACATCAAAACATACCACGTTCCCTGGCAGATGCCCTATCGCGTAGCATCTTACCGTTACCCGACGCATTTTCTCCTCAGAGTCAGGCACAAGCGATTGCTGATAGTCTGCAACCACTCATGTCGCGACGTTATTCTATTGCCTCCATTCCTGAAGATCGCTCCATACATCTATTGGTCCGTCAGATGTCAGGAGAACATGGTCTCGGCTTGGCATCAGGCTGGCTAACGAAATACGCAGCAGAAGGTTCTTCCATTGAACTACGTTTATTGGATAATGATGGCTTCTCTCTGCTCGATAGTGATGCTCCGGCCATATTCATTGGTAATGGCTCTGGCATGGCAGGGCTACGAAGTCATTTACGTACTCGAGTCATGTTACAGCAGCGTCGTAACTGGCTATTGTTTGGCGAACGCAATCGAGAACATGATTTTCACTATCAACATGAAATTGAGCAGTGGCAACGTGATGGCTTCTTAAGTCGCGTTGACCTCGCGTTCTCTCGTGATCAAAGTGAACGCATTTATGTACAAGATAAAATACGTGAAGCACATAATGAGCTACGTCACTGGATCCATGAAGGTGCCGTCATCTATATCTGTGGAAGTCTAGCAGGCATGGCTGCGGGTGTTGATGCTGCACTCACGGATATTCTTGGAGAAGCAGCACTACACGATTTGATTGCGCGAGGTCATTATCGTCGTGATGTCTACTAAACGATGGCGACCACCAAATTCTCAATCCCGCTGATCAACAATATCTCATGCCGCTAACGCGATGATGAAATAGAATCTCGCTTTCTTCTATTTCATCATCTGCTCTCTGTGGGCGACTACGTTGGCATTAATAATCACGTCTGGCACATTCAGTTTACAGAAAGCGGCGTATTTTTCTGTGTAGCATCTACCGTCTCTGGAACACTCCAACCGCCCCCCATTACCTTGTACAACGTAACTCTGTTATTTTGTTCAACCAGCCGTAAACTAATCAAACTTTGCTGCGCACTATATAGGGAACGCTGTGACAATAGCGAATTAAGATAACTATCAATTCCCTGACGATAGCGTGCTTCCGACAGACGATAGCTTTTGGCATTAGCATCAGTCAACCGCTGCTGTGCTTGCATACGTTGGTCCAATGTATCGCGCTCTGCCAAGGCATCTGCGACTTCACGAAATGCGGTTTGAATCGTCTTCTCATAGCTGGCAACATTAATATCGCGCGTCACAAGTGCGGCATCAAGGTTGGCGCGATTACTACCTGCATTAAAAATCGGCAGATTGATCGATGGTAAAAAACTCCATACTCCCGTACCAGCATTAAACAACCCACCCAAACTGCGACTGGCCGTCCCTCCTGCGGCAGTTAAAGAAATACTCGGGAAAAATGCCGCACGGGCTGCACCGATATCTGCATTAGCTGCTAACAAGGTATGCTCAGCAGCCAATACATCAGGCCTTCTCAATAGCAATGTCGATGGCATTTCCGCTGGCGGAGGTAATAAAGCAGATGCCGTATCGGGCATGCTATCCGGTAGCAATTTTTCCGGGACAGTGGTTCCTACCAATAAATTGAGCGCATTGATATCCTGCGCTACCTGACTAGTATAACTACCGACATCCACGGCTGCTGTTTCAACGCTTGCCTGTGCTGTTGTCAAATCGAGTCCCGACACTGTCCCGATATCATGACTGCGTTCAGTCAATGCAAAAGAAGCTTGCTGACTCTTGAGCGTTTCCGTAGCCAGATGCAGACGCTCCCGGTCTGCTGCCAGCGTCAACCATGCATGCGCAGTTTCTGCTACCAGACTAATATGTGCACTACGGCGTGTTTCCACGTCAGACAGATAGGTTTCAAATGCTTCCGAACTCAAATTTTTCAAGCGTCCAAAAAAATCCAGTTCATATGCACTCATTCCCAGTTCGACACTATACTCACGAGAAACACCTGCACGTCCGTTATTGGACAATTCGGCTGTCGTGCGACTAACAGAGCTACCAGCACTCAGACCGATTTCGGGATAACGGGCAGCATCCTGTATTCGGTACAAGGCACGTGCTTTCTCAATATTCAATACTGTCACTCGTAAATCGCGGTTATTTTCTAAGGCTAGCGTAATGACATCTTTGAGTCTCGAATCCACAAAAAAAGTCCGCCAATCAATTTGATCCGCCGCCACAGCCGAAGCTTCCCCAGCAGACTTGGCTGTGGGCTGAATGGTTGAAGTAACTGTTGGTGACCATGTCGTAGGAACTGGTGCTGCAGGCTGTACATAATCAGGCGCCAGATTGACACAACAGGCTAATGATAGTGACAACCCCACTATGCTCAGAACACACCGCATCACACTTCCTCCTTTACTACGACCGAATCCGGATCTGCAGGTGGTACACGACGTTGGAACAAGCGCATGACCATGAAATAAAATAAAGGAATAAAGAAAATACCTAACACGGTTGCCGTAATCATTCCTCCCAACACCCCGGTACCAATCGCACGTCGACTACCAGCACCTGCACCACTGGCTAATGCCAATGGCAATACACCGAACATAAATGCCAATGAGGTCATCAATATCGGGCGCAAACGCAAATGTGCTGCCTCTATCGCCGCCTCTAGCAAAGTACGTCCAGATTCATGTAATTGCTTGGCAAATTCAACAATAAGGATAGCATTTTTGGCAGACAAACCTACTGTCGTCAATAACCCTACCTGGAAATACACGTCGTTAGTCAATCCCAGTAATGTTGTTAACGCCACCGTACCAAAGACGCCTAATGGCACCACCAGAATAACGGAAAAT
>JAATGO010000054.1 GCA_015654605.1 Betaproteobacteria bacterium | reverse complement strand
GGTTTTGTTGTTTCAGCTGCTCAAAAAACGTATTGATGGCAGCCTGTTGTTCGTCAACCGTTTGCAACTGGTTCATCATGTGGCGGAAATTCGCTGAATCTTTCAGTCCCTTGGTGTACCAGGAGATATGTTTCCTAGCAACACGCATGCCAGCCAACTCGCCGTAGAATCCGTACAAGTCGTTCACATGTTCCAGCATGACGCTGTGGATTTCTGATACCTCTGGCGGCGGCAAGTGTTCACCCGTGGCCAGATAATGTGCAATCTCGCGGAATATCCACGGGCGACCCTGTGCGGCGCGTCCTATCATGACGGCATCAGCACCTGTGTAATCCAGTACATACTTAGCTTTTTCGGGTGTGGTGATGTCGCCATTGGCGATTAATGGGATGTTAATTGCTTGTTTTACAGCAGCGATTGTTTCGTATTCAGCATCGCCCATATACAGGCAGGCCCGTGTGCGGCCATGCATGGCCAGAGCTTGAATGCCAATATCTTCTGCCATCTTAGCTACGGCAATTGCATTGCGGTTCTGTTTATCCCAGCCGGTACGAATCTTCAGGGTGACAGGTACGTCCACTGCATTAACCACAGCTTTAAGAATCTGCGATACGAGCGGTTCGTCTTTCAATAAGGCTGAACCCGCCATCACGTTACAGATTTTTTTGGCCGGGCAACCCATGTTGATATCAATAATCTGAGCGCCGTTATCTACATTGTAACGGGCGGCCTCTGCCATCATTTTGGGGTCTGCGCCCGCAATCTGCACCGAAATGGGATCTACTTCGCCCTCATGGTTGGCGCGACGTAAAGTTTTTGCACTACCGTAAAGCAACGAATTAGAGGTCACCATTTCAGAAACTGCAAGACCAGCCCCCAGCTTTTTACACAGAATACGGAAAGGCCTGTCTGTCACGCCAGCCATGGGCGCGACAACCAGGTTATTCTTCAATTTGTAAGGGCCGATTTGCACTAGATGGTTACTTTGCGATTGCTGCGGAAAAGTTGCCTATTTTATACGCAAATGCTGTGACAGAAAACTTAAATCTTGTAATTCTAACTATCTTTACAGGATGCAATTTTTTGGCACAAGAGGTGCTACAGATGACTAATAAATATCAGTTTTTTGCTATGGAGTATCTAATTACTGTAGATCGTTCAAGAACTAAGCAAAATTGAAATAGAAATATCAAAGTTAAACAATAAAAAGGTTGTGCTGAAGGAATGTGATAGGGGATTAAATAATGAGTCGTTCTGTAAGAGCTATTTTATGGACAACCTTGGCAATCATGCTGGTCATCATGATTGTTTCCCAATATATCTCCCTTCAATGGATTCCCCTCCTCGATAACCTGCACTGGACCATAAGTAGTGGTGCTTCAGCTTGTTTTGCCTGGATAGGGTTTCGTAACGGTAGCCTGGAAGAAAAAAGACCCAGACGCTGGTTCTTCCTAGGGACAGCTTTCTATTTCTTTGGGCAGTTGCTGTGGGATGTGCAGCAATATATTCATTGGAACGCCTTTCCGGCTCCGGCGGACGTGTTTTATTTGTTGTTAGGCCCTTGCTGTCTCATAGGCTTACTTCTGGTGCTGAATGCAAAACTGGAGGGTGCAAAGAAAATCGCTGCATGGATTGATCTGTCCACTATCAGTATTTCTGTCATAGGCTTGGTACTGGCCCTCTATCTTTCGAATGACACCAACCGTCATCTTCCGCAAATGCTTGCGGTTATTTCATACCCTATCGGTTTATTAAGTGTAGCCAGTGTTGCACTGTTGATTAATCTTTTCCTCAGGTTAAAGCCGTGCTGGCCAAATTACATTTTCTTCCTGGCTTTTATGATTGAAGGTTCGATCTGGATGCAATGGAATCTGGATGTGCTGAATACACAGATTGAGCAAGGCCAGTTGCTCAAGAATATGTTCTCGGTGGGAGATATCCTCATAGGCCTCAGCGCCATGGGTTGGCGCGCTGAAATATCTGAAAGTGTTAGGCAGATTGCCATCAGCCGTTTCATCCAGCGCATGATCCCCGTGGTTTCAATGTTTATCAGCGTGCTCACAATTATTATCATTTTCTTTGATACCGTTGTGCCTGTCGCCAAATTCGTCGCACTCATCTCTGCGTTGCTCATTATCGTGCTGGCCATGATGCGTGCGAGTCTTTTACTGGTGGATAGCGAAAGATTGCTTGAGGCAGATAGGTTGATTAACGAGGCCAATCTGCGTTACGAGTATCTGGCCAATCATGATGTGCTCACAGGCTTACCCAACCGCAGGCTGTTCCAGGATAGATTGACCCATGCCATTGCCATGGCCAATCGGCATCACTATGAATTAGCCCTGCTGTTTATCGATATTGATCGATTTAAAGATGTGAATGATAGCCTGGGACACATTCAAGGCGATATGTTGCTGGTGGAATTAGTAAGCCGATTAAAGGGTAGGCTGCGTGAACAAGATACCTTTGCCCGCATTGGTGGCGATGAGTTTGTAGTGTTGATGGAGAATATAGAATCAAAAAACCAGGCAGCAGTGATTGCGCAAACCATTATTGAGTTATTAGAAGCCCCATTCACGCTTAAGAATAACCACCAAGTCGTGGTGGGCGCCAGCATCGGGATCAGCCTTTTCCCATACGATGCAGAAAACGATGTGCAACTGATCAGGAATGCGGATTCAGCCATGTACCGCGCGAAAGAAAGTGGCCGCAATAACCACCAGTTCTATACCGCTGAATTGACCAAGATTGCCCATGCCCGATTTACGCTTGATACCCAATTGCGCCAAGCGATAGAGAGCAAACAGTTTGTGCTTTTTTACCAGCCGATTGTGGAATACGACAAAGATACTAAACTCACTAAAGTGGTCGGCGTAGAGGCTCTCATCCGATGGTGCCGCAACGGCAATGAGCTGGTGATGCCGAATGACTTCATTCCATTTGCAGAAGATACAGGTTTGATTGTCCCCATCGGCAAGTGGGTGCTACAGCAAGCTTGCAGGCAGCTAGTGGCATGGGATGCTCAAGGGATGGGTAATCTAAAACTTGCGGTCAATATCTCTCCCAGGCAATTTCACGATGCTAATTTCATAAACTCCATTGAATCCGTACTCAATGAATCAGGGTTTAGTCCAAATCGATTGACGCTTGAGATTACAGAGGGCGCAATTATGGAACAGGAAGATATGGCTGTAGAGATACTGCTGGCACTCAAACGCTTAGGGCTGCGCATTGCGATTGATGATTTTGGTACGGGGCATTCGTCCCTATCCAAGCTCAGGTTTTTGCCGCTGGACGAACTTAAGATAGACCGTGCATTTGTACGGAACATTCCAGAGAACAATGACGATATGCATATTGCATCCACTATTCTCACCATGGCTAAAGGTCTACGGTTGCATGTGGTGGCGGAAGGTATCGAGACAGAAGAGCAACTGGCTTTTTTTGCGCACAGCGGCTGCGAGCAATACCAAGGTTATAAATTTTCGCGACCTATACCAGCCGCTGATTTGCCGGCATTTATACAAAGTATTTAAACTAAAGACTAACACTTTTATTTAAAAGGTTAATTTACAGAATGACAATAAGAAACCCGCTTAAGCGGAATTTTTATTCAGGCAACAATTATTATGATTTGCGGCGAGCAGTAAAGCCTATTAAGCCAAGTCCTGCCAAAAACATGGCATATGTTTGAGGTTCTGGGACTGGTTCATTGACTCTAATGTCGTCAATCAAGAATAAGTAACCAACTGGTCCTGGTGTGGATGGAACTGCGATATGTAATGTATCAATCCCAACAAAATTACCAATAAAATTGGTCCAGGTAGTGCCGGATGATTGCGTTATGGACCCGATGACAGTGCCACCTAATAAACCAGTAATAGTTACATCCACTGGGTCATTCCACCAACCTTTTAAATACAGGTTATTAAAGTCGAAAGTTCCGCCACTGAGGAGCGTCATCTCACCATGGCCGCCGTATTGATCATTCAATGCAGCAAAATCGCCGCTATACGCGGCGCCGTTACGAGCCCAGGGACTACTGGAGCTGATATCGACGTTTGTCATGGTAGTGTTGAAGATGAATCCGTCAATGTCGTAATCCAGATTGTTAATAGAATTGGGAGTACCAGTTGATTCAAAATCAATGACAGTGGCATGTGCAGAAAATGACGCGCTGATAAATAGCAGGCTGGCTATAAAACTCTTTAATAACATGTAGTTCCCCAATTGAGTAAAGCTGCAATATTGTTATAGGCAAGCGATACTATTAAATTGGATATTTTCTAACAATAGTCCGAATGGATTTTCTGAGGTGGATGCAATTATTGTAGTGGGATAAAGGTAAAACCAGCGTCTGTGATCCCCGTGCGCATTTCAGCCATGGCTGCGTCAACATTCTCTACCCAGC
>JAATGO010000075.1 GCA_015654605.1 Betaproteobacteria bacterium | reverse complement strand
GGCGCTGGTGCTGGTGGGTTTGCAGATGCTTTCGGTGATATTTTTGGTGATATTTTTGGCGGGGGTGGTGCTCGTGGCGGCAGCAGTGGCGGCTCTCAGGTGTATAGAGGTTCCGATTTACGTTACAACCTGGAGATTACGCTAGAGCAGGCAGCACATGGTTTTGACACAACGATCCGGGTTCCTTCATGGGATGAGTGCGAGAGCTGCCACGGTTCAGGTGCCAAACCCGGAACGTCTCCAGTCACATGCAGCACATGTGGTGGGCATGGACAAGTGCGTATGCAACAAGGATTCTTCAGCATTCAGAAGACATGTCCTAAATGCCATGGCAGTGGCAAAGTCATTCCAGAACCTTGCCCGACTTGTGCTGGTGCAGGACGAATCAAACGCAATAAGACACTAGAAGTCAAAATTCCGGCAGGGATTGATGATGGGATGCGTATCCGTTCATCAGGCAATGGCGAGCCGGGTATGAACGGTGGTCCTCCAGGGGATTTGTATGTAGAAATTCATATCAAACCGCATGCAGTATTCCAACGCGATGGTGATGATTTACATTGTGAGATGCCCATATCGTTTGCCAAGGCAGCATTAGGTGGAGAGATCGAAGCACCCACACTGAGTGGTAAAGCCTCATTTACCTTACCAGAGGGGACGCAGACAGGAAAAACTTTCCGCTTGCGAGGCAAGGGGATCAAAGGTGTGCGCTCAGGTTACGCAGGAGATTTGTTTTGCCACGTTGTAGTGGAAACGCCAGTAAAGCTAACGGATCGCCAGAAAACATTGCTGCGGGACTTTGACAAACTGATGGTAGAGGGTGGCGCTAAACATAGTCCTCAAACTAAAACCTGGAAAGACAAAGTCAAAGAATTTTTTGAGTAAGATAGTTTTTGAATTCAGCTATTTGTGGATCGGGTGACCGGATAAGTTATTCAATGAGATGACAGATTGTTTTGCATGGTTGCTACTATGAGTGGCGACGGGTGAAAGCAGATGGTTGTATGGAAAGATGTGAAAGGGAGTTCGCTATGGCGATCTCCCTTTTATTTTATATGCGACATTCACAATGTGATTCAAAAGTTCGGTGTAAAAAAGCAGTTTAAAAACAATGTTCAGGCGCTGGAAAAGTGTGTGATTTTACAGCGCTGACATAGGCCTTAAAGGCTTGCTCAATGCTATTGACATTTTCCATAAAATTTTTCACAAAGCGTGCTTTATGACCAGGAAACACATTGAGCATATCGTGCATTACGAGCACCTGACCGGAACAACCTGGACCTGCACCAATACCGATGGTTGGGATATGCAGCTGTTGCGTGACGGAGGTGCCCAGGTCAGCAGGTATGGCTTCAAGTAATAATAATGATGCCCCCGCTTCTTGCAGACTCAATGCATCCGCCTGTAGCACAGCGGCACTTTCGGGGGTTTTCCCTTGTACTTTATAGCCTCCCATTTGATGGACAGACTGCGGTGTTAGTCCTAGGTGGGCGAAGACAGGGATGCCACGATCAGTGAGCATCCGCACACTGTCTGCCAGCCATTCCCCTCCCTCTATTTTGACCATATGTGCACCTGCACGCATGAGACGTACTGCGTTATCCAATGTGATGGATGGTGTGCTACAGCTACCAAATGGCATATCTGCTACTAGTAGCATGGTTTGATTACCACGAGCTACGCAGGCGGTATGATAAGCAATGTCTTCTAACGTTACTGGTATCGTAGAGTTGTGTCCTTGACAGACCATGCCAAGCGAATCGCCAATCAGTGCTATGTCTACACCACTGCAATCCATTGCAGATGCGAAGCTTGCATCGTAGCAGGTAAGCATGGCAATTTTTTCCCCTTGATCACGCATTGTTTGCAAAGCGGGAAGGGTAACTGCTTTTTTGCGGATTTGTGATGATGATTCATTCAAATAGGATGCCATCAGATATTCCTCAGTTCAAAATATAGGCGGGTGTAGATGTGTTAAATGTCACGAAAATAAGCAGACACCATTGATGCGCTGTATCGCAGCTTTATGACGGTTGCTGGAGCCGTCTTGCGTCGTTGGATTTCCTTATGGCACGACATATATATAGTATTTGAGCCAGTGTATGGAGTCAGGTTGGTTGCCTATTTTACAGGATAGTGATTTTTTGCATGGAGACGCCATCGAGAAAATCATGTGCCAAGCCAATGCCTGGTATGACGATAGTCGGAGCAATCTGTAATAGTGGGTGCAATACAAAGGCACGCTGCGTTATGTGAGGGTGCGGAATAGTGAGATTATCACTAGTAATGATTTGGTCGCCATATAGCAAAATGTCTATATCCAGCGTACGCGGTGCATGGTGATAGGGTCGCAGTCTTCCATGCGCGTGTTCAATGGTTTGTAGTGTTGTCAGCAACGCTGTTGGCGATAATGTAGTGTCGATTTTTACAACGGCATTGATATAGTCGTCGCCATCGGCATCCACTGGTGCACTGCGATACAGTGATGATTGTTCAAGATGGTAGATCGCAGGTAATTGCGCAAGCTCCTGGATGACACGGCGGACGGTGGCATGCGCATTACCAAGATTAGCGCCTAAACCCAGATAGACGGTAGTGAGTGGGGACGTCATGATAGGTATTGTGTTACGTCGTGGATGGGCCAGAACTGGGTTCTCTCCCAGTTTTTGCGCTATTACGACTGCGGCGTGATCTTTTTTTGGCCGGCTGTGTTGTCGTATCACCGATTTTGCGAGAAAGTAATGCTTCGCGCCCAGAGCCATCTGCATTGATGAATTCTGTCCACCATTGACCTAATTCGGGCGAAATTTCTCCCGAAGCGCAGCGCAGTAGCAAAAAATCATAGCCAGCTCGCAGGCGCAAGTGTTCCAGCAGCTTGTAAGGGGCTTTACCAGCACGACGCTCAAAGCGCGGCTGCATGGCCCAGATATCACGCATGTCAGATGCAATCTTACGTTGCAATGCCAGTTTTTCTGTTTGTGCATTGAGCACATCATCAGCCGCCAGATGCAGAGCTGGAATAGGGTATTCGCCAGCTTTCTGATAGATATGCCATTTTTCCAGCACTTGATGCCACAGTAAGGAGGCAAATAGAAAACCCGGTGAAACTGGTTTCCCCAATTTGATTCGCGCATCGGTATTAGCCAGTGCCAGAGTAACAAATTTTTCTCCTAGCGGCTGCTCTAGTACAACATCCAGTAAAGGTAGTAAACCGTGGTGCAGCCCTTCTTTACGTAGTTGCTGCAGGCAGGCCAGTGCCTGTCCACTCATGAGCAGTTTAAGCATCTCATCAAATACACGGGCAGCAGGCACATGATTAATTAAGGGCGCCATGGCAGCAATGGGCGCACTGGTGGTCTCGTCAATAGAGAATGTTAATTTTGCAGCGAAGCGTACTACACGCAACATGCGCACAGGATCTTCTCGATAACGTGCTTCTGGATCACCGATGATGCGTAACGTTTTGGCGCGAATGTCCGCAATGCCACCATGATAATCAAGCACCTGTTGCGTGGCGGGGTCGTAGTACATCGCGTTGATCGTAAAGTCGCGACGCGCTGCATCTTCATGTTGTTTACCAAAGGTGTTGTCACGTAACACACGGCCATGCTCATCTTTCGGTGAGCTGGTCGATGATGCTCCACGGAAGGTGGTAACTTCAATTAATTCCTGGCCAAACATCACGTGCACGATTTGAAAACGCCGTCCAATGATAAAAGCTCGTCGGAATAACTGTTTGACCTGCTCAGGTGTCGCATCGGTAGCAACATCGAAATCTTTTGGTTTGACCGCCAGTAGCAAATCGCGCACGGCACCACCGACGATGAAGGCCTTGAAGCCAGCATCCTGCAATGTTTTCGTGACGCGGATAGCATTAGGGGATACCAGTTCTGCATC
>JAATGO010000144.1 GCA_015654605.1 Betaproteobacteria bacterium | reverse complement strand
CTCTATAAAAAGGTGATGCGTCGTATCATCCCACTACTGTTTATCTGCTACACCGTAGCTTATTTGGACAGAGTCAATATTGGTTTTGCGAAATTACAATTACTTGGAGATCTCAACCTAAGCGATACAGTGTATGCAATTGGGGCAAGTATCTTCTTCTGGGGATATTTCCTATTCGAAGTTCCCAGCAATATGCTGCTACACAAAATAGGGGCCCGATTTTGGATTACACGCATTATGATCACATGGGGCATTGTTTCAATGTCCGTCATGTTTACAGATGAGCTTGCACAATTCTTTGGCGTGCAAAATTCGACCATGTTTTATATCCTGCGTTTTCTTTTGGGTGTTTGTGAAGCTGGATTTTTCCCAGGTGTGATTTTATATATCAATTACTGGTTTCCATCTTATCGTCAAAGCAAAGTGTTTTCAGGTTTTATTGTGGCACTACCTATCAGTTTGATACTGGGAGGTCCTTTATCTGGATGGCTAATGGAGAATATGCATGACTTCATGGGGCTACGTGGATGGCAATGGATGTTGAGGGTCGGCCGGGATTCTGGAAATTTTTGCAGAAACGATCTTAACTACATGATTTAAAAAGAAAAACTTATCTTGTAGTTTAATGCTTCCGCAGGTCTTTCCAAATCCAAAGGATACTCACCGAAACGGTTAATATGTGCCCTTCGGTACGGTGCCATCCCCCTCAGAATTTCCTCCGTAAGCTGATAGCCCTTCGCTTGAAGGCGCTTCAATATCTTCGACATGGTATGCACGTTGTGCAAAATCACCATGTTGGCGACAAGCTGGTTGTATTTAATGACTTTGCGCTGCTCATGCCTGATGTTTTCGGCGATGACACCATCGCCGCCGAAGAATAGCCATTTAACAAAGTCGTTGAACTCCTCGCTCTTGTTCGTCGCCGCATTGATAGTCTTACGTAGGTCTGCGTCATTGATGTACTTGAGCAAGAACATTGTCCGCACTGCCCGCCCAAGCTCACGAAACGCATAATACAAGCGATTTTTTCGGCTCGCCGTACCGAGGCGGCGAAGAATTGTCGACGGTGCGATCTTTCCTGCTTTGATTGAAATTACGACGCGCAGCATGTCTTTCATGTGGCGGGCAATGAGTTCCCAATCGATGGTGTTTCTGAAAAGACCTCCAATATGCTCGTAGTGATCGCTGCGATCTGCACGGAAGAAGACCAAATCCTTGATATTGCGGATACGAGGCATCAGGTTAATGCCCAGGAGGTGCGCGAGTGCAAAGACCGGCGTGCTTTGCGCTTGGGTATCCCCGTATAGCGTGTCGGGCTGAATATCGGACTGGTTGTAGATGAGGCCATCCAGGATGTACACGGCCTCATAAACACCACAAGGAATGAAATGACTGAAAAGCGCAATGTACTTGTCCGAGACATGGTAATAGCCGATGCCACCATAGCCGCCATACCGGATATGATACTCAGACAGCAGATTTTGTTCGAATACATTCCATTTGGTGCCATCAGCGGATGCACTTTTGCCGCTCCCCCAGTAGCGAGGTAAAGAAAAACGGTTATAGGCATTGATTACTTTGACGATGGCTTTGTCTAGGCGCTGTTCGGTCACATGTTTCAGGTTTAGCCAGGCCACCTGTTTGCGACTGAGCCCTTTCACCGAGCGGGCCGTCTGCACAGGCCCGAGATTGCAACCATAGCAAAACAAGGTGGTGATAAAACGCTTGCGCGGATCATCGACCTTAGCCTCGAACCCCGATAACGGTCCGAAAAACTTGTGAAGATCCAACCATTTTTCGGTTTCCGTGAGGATGTCTAAAATGCTCGCCTCACTCATTTCTGCCGTGATAGCACTGTCTACCACTTCTATGCCCTCGGGAGGTTTAGAGCGCTCAGGCCGGCGGATCACTACGCCTGAATGATCCAGATCGACATAGCCATTCTCAGGAAATCGCTGGTCGACCTGCCTGGCCAAAGTTTGCATCTGATCCTTCAAGTCAGCGACGAAGAGATCTGGGTCAACTGGAAGGCCCATCATTTCGCCATATGTATGTACCTCACGATCGTATTGATCCCAGCTGACCAGGTGGCTACGGTAGTCATCGTATTCACCGCTGTGCTCCACATAAAGGTCGCCCGACTTGAGCTCATCCATTACGGCACTAAATACGGCTAGCTCGAAATACTTTCGATGAAAATGCGGTTCAGAGTCGTCTTTCCGCTTACCGAACACCAATATGCGCCACTTCTCGGGCAACCATTCAAGGTCGAGTTCGTTAATGCCGGACTCCCGGTTAGGCAGTTGCTCTCGATGGCTGGTACGGTATTTCTGGACGAAGTGGATCGCGTCGAGGAGACTGTCATCCTGAGAACTGGAGCGTAAGCTCAGCGCCTCGACGCATTTGAAAAAGAGGCTTCTCTTAGGGGTATAGCCACTTAGCATGAAGGGGAAATAGTT
>JAATGO010000216.1 GCA_015654605.1 Betaproteobacteria bacterium | reverse complement strand
TTTGCAGAACATTTTTTTGATTGGAGATATAAGCTTGTTGCCTCCATTTCGCTAATATTCGGTTTAATGTTTCAGGACACATTCCCAGTTTTATGGCAATTTGTATGGGATTCAGTGGTAGTGTGACAGGCTGACTTATCTGCGGTTTACCAACACGCAGTACATATTCGGCAAGGTGTTCTTCCGCAGAGCTGGAGGTTAAGTAATCCAGTTGGTCAGTATGATGGCGCGAGTTTTGGCTGATGGGCAGTTTTACATCGGCTTCTATGTCTCAACGGCTTAATACAGCATCACCCTGATACCATCCTCTGCAACTGAATACTCGCCCGTTAACTATTCTGCAATTTTCATAGGCAGCCTCGCTTGAGAAGCAGGCTAACATTAATGCCACAAAGGTAATTTTCTTCATTTAATATCCGTATATTGATTATTGAAGTCAATATAAATGATTTTTGTAAGGCCGCCAGTTGGTGTTGTTTTTCCGTTTTGGCGGCCAGTCAATCAGCCAACCATTCCACTTTCGCAAAGTGACTGAGCCACTATTTCTTTTTAAACACGAGTTATTGAATGTTCCGTTATTGGTATTTGGGTTAAGTTATTGCGAGTGCCATATCGTTATTTATAGCCCACAATTTATCGTTTTATTTACTCTGCCAATAGAGTACAGGCACGATGCATCAAATTGTCTGCCAAAAGGAAAATCCCTGTTCTATTATAAAAATGCTATAAAAGTAATGCCTGGATAGGGATATAACAGGTTCATATTCACATAGAAAGAATAATTAATCTACACGCTATTTTTTATTGTTTTAAATAGGTGTCAGCTTTTAGTGCATCAGACAATTGAGTTTATCTGTTGAACCCGCGAGCCTGATCCGATTTTTGATACCAATCTCCCTTCTTTTATCGGCACCATGTTTCTTCTCGGAGTGTTACATTTCCGACGCAAACTATAAGGGCGTGTCTAATCATAAAAAATCTGTTTCATAGCAGATACTGACAACATTTTTTGCACAAGGCGGGTGTGTTAGAGGGGGTGATTTCCCAACTAATATAGTTTTGGAGAAATATATTATTGACCGGAGGCTAACAGAAACAGCCTGGTTTTATAACTATTTTGTCTCTTAAAATACCCATCAGTAGAAAATTAATTCTAATAAGTATTTTAATATTCTTGTAAATAATGTAGCATTGTCTCCGTGCGAAGAAGTACCAAGTTGTAAAGACTAAAAATAAAACCGGAGACGACATGACAATAACAAGGCGTAAAATGCTTCAGGCCGTACTTACGACTGGCGTCGCGACTGCGCTAAATGTAAGCTACGGGCAAACTACAAAATGGCCTGACGCAACTGTTCGGATCATATTGCCGTTCAGTGTTGGCGGTGCATCTGATGTGCTGACGCGGCTTTTGGCTGCACAGTTGCAAACTAAGCTTGGGCAAAATTTCATAGTGGATAACCGTACCGGGGCTGGCGGCAACATTGGTATGGAAATTGTCCGTAATTCCAAACCTGATGGCTATACGATCGCATCAGCAACGGTAGGGACACTGTCAATTAATCAATTTCTTTTTTCTAAATTGGGGTATGACCCTACTACAGATTTCGATTATGTATCGATGATCTGGGAGAACTGTAATGTTTTTGTTGTTGCAGAAAAACATCCCGCCAGGTCCGTTCAGGAATTTTTGATATGGGCGCGTAAGCAGCCAAAAGGTGTGACATACGGTTCTGCAGGTGTAGGGACTACACCACATCTATCAGGGGAATTGTTCCGTGAGCGTACGGGCATTGAAGCGGTACATATACCGTTTCGTGGCGCTTCCCAATCAATGCCCGCATTAATGGGCGGCGACGTTGATTTTGCCATCGATAACGTGTCCAGCTATATCGGCTTGATACGATCAGGAAAAGTGAGGGCACTTGCGGTTACTGCCTCTACCAGATGGCCGGTATTGCCGGATGTGCCGACTATGATTGAAGCTGGGATTAAAGACTTTGTTGTTACATCCTGGGGGAGTCTTGTCATGCCAAAAGGAACGCCACCAGCAATTATTTCAAAATTATCAGCAGCTCTTAAGTCAATTGCCGAAGATCCTGATGTCAAGAAACGCTTTCTTGATGCTGGTGCGCGCGCTATTTGGAGTACTCCTCAAGAAGCGGCTGCGTTTGCAGCGCGCGAAAGAGTCAAATGGAAAGAGGTTGTGCATTTGTCTGGCGCGAAATTGGATTGATCATGAGAGTACCATTCAGTCGTACGTTTATCGAGTTAGTACGTGAACAGGCAGAGCGTGCTCCCGAAGCAATTGCATTGATTTGTGCCGAAGGAAATTTTACCTATAGGGCGCTTGCATCCAGGGCTGCTTGTGTTGCTTCGGCATTGCGGGGAGCCGGCATTCGACGTGGGAGCCGTGTTGGTTTATTACTAAGTAACAAGGTGGAATGGATCGATGTTTTTTTAGGTGTAGGAGCTTTAGGTGCAGTTCTTGTTCCATTTAGCACTTGGTCGACACGAAAAGAACTTGCTTTCTTGTTGAGTGATGCGAAATTGGATTTGCTGGTGGCAGCCTCTCGTTTTGGAGACCGAGATTTTGAATCGGATCTTCTGGAGTTACAAGGAACACCTGGTATTTTGTCCGCAGATAATATGTGGTTACTTGATCCATCAAACACATTATTCCCTAATTTTAATGCCTTGGTGAATGATCCAGATTTACCTGCCTTCGTTGAGCTGGCACCGGGAGCAGGGCCTAGCGCTGCTGATGATGGCATGGTGCTGTATACCTCCGGTTCTACAAGTGCGCCGAAGTCGGTTCCATTACGTCAATTTGCGGTAATAGAAAATGGTTTCAATATTGGGGAAAGACAAGGGTTACGCAGTAATGATCGTGTACTGCTATCTTCGCCATTGTTTTGGGCATTAGGTGGAGCCAATGCATTACCTGCAACTTTTACGCATGGCGCAACACTGGTTTTGATGGAGAAATTTGATGCAACTCTTGCATTGGAAATAATAGCTCGTGAACAGTGCACGGCAATCTATACGTTACCAGCGATGACAATGGCATTGGCCAATCATGCGCATTATCGAAAAGAAAATCTTGCCAGCTTACGAACCGGCGTGACGATAGGCAGCGCTGAAGAATTCCTGAAAGCAGTAGAGGTTCTCGGTGCCAGCGAGTTGTGTAATATCTATGGCTCGACTGAAACCTGTGGCAACTGTGCTGTCACGTGGCACAACTGGCCACTATCGCGACGCGTACATTGTCAGGGACCACCTCTACCTGGTCAGGAAATACGCATAGTTGATGAGACGACTGGCGCTATTCTACCGACAGGGAAACCCGGTTGCGTAGAAGTACGTGGCTATACCATATTGGGCTATAGCGGCGCGAGTGCAGCACAAAACAGTGAGACTTTTACGGCAGATGGTTTTTATCGCACAGGTGATATCGGTGTGCTTAATGAAAATGGTGACTTTGCTTTTATTGCTCGTTCAGGAGAAATGATCAAGCGGGCAGGGATTAATGTATCTCCAGCAGAAGTGGAGGCTGTTTTACGTCATCATCCTTCGGTTCAGGAGGTAGCGGTCGTAGGAGTGCCAGATACCGTACGTGGAGAATTGATTTTTGCTTTTGTCGTACCCGTTGACCCGGAAGCCTTTGACGCCAATATGCTATTGCGGTATTGCGCTGATGAAGCCTCCAAATACAAGGTTCCAGATTACATCGAGCCTTGTACCGCTTTGCCTCTTACGGTAACTGGCAAGTTGCAGCGGAGGGAATTAAAGCAGCTTGCACAAAAACGCGCATTGGCCTTGATGGCCATGGCATCTTAAAAATGTGTTGTAGGTAGTAGCTACAACGCTTTAATCTTGAGGTATTCATGTCACTTAACCGACCTACGGCGGTCATTGGATCCGCTATCATGGCGCCGATCACATCAGACCGTCGCTCGCTAGAAGAAATTCTGTATGAGGTTACGCAGGAGGCGCTAAGAAATGCTGGTATCGATATGGAAGAAATTGACGGGATCATTGTCGCCTCCAACGATCAGATAGATGGTCGAGCTATTTCAATTATGGCAGCTTCAGGCTCAGTGGGTGGTGTAGATCGAGATATTCTTTGTACACCGTCGGCTGGAGAACATGCCTTCGTGATGGGTGTGTTAAGGGTTGCATCAGCGCATTTTGAAACGCAGTTAGTCGTATCGTGGGGTGTGACTGAAGCCTCCTCTCTACCAGAGGTCGAGCGGCTTAGCGCGGACCCTTATTTTCATCGCCATTTACCATTGGATGACCTTTCTTCATTTGCATTGCAGGCCAACGCATTAATTGAGGTTGCCCCACATTCTCAGGATATTGCTGCCGAATTGGTAGAGCAGAATCTGCAGCGTGGTGCTAAAGCTTATCCACATGCAGTTAGCTCGAGTGAAACCGCTGCCAGTATCGCCTTGTCGAAACCTGTTCGCTGGCCACTGCGGGAGTCCATGGTGCGCTCACCAGTAACAGGAGCAGTTGCACTGGTTCTTGCATCTGAGTCTTATGTGAAACAACATCATATCACTAAACCGGCTTGGGTTAGCGGCATGGGATGGGCGACAGAGACCGCGTTTCTTGGTGATCGGGAGTTAGCACAGGCAGCAGCACTGGAGGAAGCAGCAAGGCAAGCATTTCAAGGCGCGAGTATTGATAGTGTCGGTCAGATCGATGTCGCAGAAATATGTGGCGCAACACCTTATCAAGAGTTATTGGCATATCAGGCTCTTGGTATCGCTGGTCAGGATCAATGGAGTGATGTGGTACGGGGAAAATATGTCGGCCCGGTATTAAATCCTTCTGGTGGAACGGCGTCCATTAATCCAGTTTTTTGTGGTGGGCTTGTACGCATTGCTGAATCCGTTAATCAGGTACGCGGGACTGCCGGGTTACATCAGGTACCATCAGTTGATATTGCATTAGCGCACGCAGCCAGTGGACCTGCAATGATGTATCAGACAGTCGTCATATTGGAAAGCAAACAGGGAGAAGTGCAATGAGTCAGGCCCGTGTAGGTATTATCGGTATTGGACAATCCGCATTCAAGCCTAAACGTGACGATGCGAGTTATCCGGATTTAGTGCGCGAAGCAGTAATGCTTGCTATGCAAGGTCCACAACTGGAATTCAATGACATCGATTCGATTGTCTATTCTCTATCGCCTGATGCGATGGTTGGAATCGGTAATGCGGAGCGGCTTGGTGTTGACGCCGTGGGAGGAAGAAACAAGCGTTTTCTACGGATTAATACTGGCGGTGCCACGGGCATTTCAAGCGTGGCAGCCGCGTATTACCACATTGCGTCTGGTGCGAGCGATGTAGTAATGACGGCAGGTGCGGATAAAGTTGGTGAGTGCGGCGATTCACAGACGGTGCTCAATAAAATATGGGATCCCATATATGAACGTCAATTACCGTTGGGCACGATTACGATGTTGGCTATGTCTGCTGTTCGCTACATGGAAAAATATGGAATGACTCAGGAAGATATGGCGCACGTCGTAGCCAAGAATCGCTACCATGCATCTCTAAATCCCAATGCCCATCTTCGCAAGCTCGTGACAGTCGATGATGTCATGGCCTCGCGGATGATCAGTTGGCCAGTCAAGCTGATGGATTGCTGTCCGCAATCCAGTGGTGGTGGTGCGATGGTACTGGCTTCCGAAAAATATATCAAAGATCGCAAGCTAGACGCAGTGTGGATTACAGGCTTGGGGCATTGCTCGGAAAGTTATTATATCGGTGACCGTATGGGCAAGCGGTTTACGGCAGATCATGCGGATGCGTTTGCACTGAAAGGATCATTTGAGCGATCTTACCGCATGGCAGGGATTACAGACCCACAAAAACAGGTTCATGTGGCTGAATTATATGCGCCATTTAGCAATACCGAGTTTCACGCAATCGAGGCGGCAGGTCTTGCTGATCTTGGTACAGCAGTTCCCCAGCTGAAGCAGGGACGTTATACGATCGGCGGTGACATTCCGGTAAATCCATCCGGCGGCACATTATGTACTAATGCGATCGCGGTAACTGCCATGATCCGTGTGGCAGAAGTGGCATTGCAGGTGTGGGGTAAAGCAGGAGGTCACCAGGTAAAAGGTGCCAAGGTTGGTATTGCTAGCGGTAACGGTGGTGATCATCAGTTCTTTGGAACGATGGTTATCGAAGCATGACATTAACACGACGACAAACTTTGAAGGATGGAAAATGGAACTGTTGAAACGCCGTGAGGCTTGGAATATTACTTACAATCATGCTTTGGGAGAAACTGCTAGCTGGTTCTATGTCCAGATACGTGACAACGCTAAAATCTACGGCCGCCGTTGTGGTGAGACTGGCCGCGTACTGGTGCCACCACGTGCATTTTCTGATCAGACGTTGGAACCGACTACCGAGTGGGTGGAAGTTGGCCCCGGTGGTCGTATCGAAACGTTTACGATGGTGTACGAACCGTTTCAAGGCTTGCCAGATCCTCCCTATGCTTTTGGCTACGTATTGCTGGACGGTGCAGATACGGCGATTGGAGGTTTTTTCAAAGGTATCGATTTGACTGATCCTGATGTCGCGGCAAAAAAACTGGCAGTTGGCACCAGGATCATCACACGATTTGCGGAAAAGCGTACTGGCGATATTCTAGATTTCTGGTTCGAGATGGAAAAAAAATGATACAGGATGCGGGTAAGACTACTCAACGTGTAGCCATCATTGGTGCTGGCGCCGCTGGCTTGTGTGCGGCAAAGCATCTATTGGCGCGTGGCATCGAAGTTGTGGTCTACGAACTTGGTTCATATGTTGGAGGACTGTGGGTATATCAAAATGATAATGGACTTTCGCCAGCGTACCGCTCACTACATTTGAATTCTGAGGCTCGTATTACTGCCTACAAAGATTTCCCGTTTCCCGATGGAATTGGGTTATATCCAGATCATTTCGAGGTTAACCGTTATCTCAATGCGTATGCTGAGCACTTCGGGATCATTTCTCATATTCGTTTTCGAAGTAAAGTCATCAATATCATAAAACAAGATGCGCATTGGCTCGTACGACTGGATGGCGGCAGCGTTGAGGAGTTTGATGCGGTTGTCGTTGCGAGTGGGCATCAAGGTGTACCATCTCATGCGAATTGGCGAGATGATTTTACTGGTGAATATCTTCATTCAAACAGCTATCAGGTTCCCGAGCCCTTCCGCGACAAGCGTGTGCTTGTAGTCGGTATGGGCAATAGCGCGGTTGATATTGCTTCCGATATTTGTGTCGTAACAAAATCGACCACGATTTCGGCTCGTTCTCCTGTCCTGGTTATGCCCCGTATGATGTTCGGTGTACCAACTTCGCGGGTGTTGGCAAAACTGGAAAAACGTTGGATGCCCTGGTTTTTGCGTCGTACTATAAGGGAAATCCTGACCAGGATTGTGCATGGGAGAATGGAACAGTGGGGTTTTGTAACACCCAAAACGCGTACTCATCCGACCAGCCATCCTAGTCTTATATCGCATTTCATATGGAATCGAATAAAGGCAAAACCAGGTATTAAATTTATTTCTGGTCAGGATGTGCATTTTGTCGATGGCACTGTCGAGTCGTTCGATACTATCATCGCCGCGACTGGTTATACAGTAGCATTACCATTTTTGCCTGATGGGGTAGTTGCCGCAGATGGACATAGTCTTGATTTGTTTTTGCGGATTGTGGCGTCTGATAAACCGGATTTATATTTTATAGGGTTATTCAATGTTGCCGGTGGCGGGAATATCAGAATGATGGATGATCAAGCCGAATGGATAACCGCATTGATTTGTCACGATATCGAGCTTCCATCCAAGGAGGTGATGCGTACGGTGATGGCAGAGGAGCAGGATTTTTTGCGTCGTCATTACCCTGCTAGCGCACGTTATGCACTTGAATTGGATCCGGTGTTTTATCGGAAGCAGCTTGAACGGGAACGTCGGCGGGCACAAGCGCAGAAAAAACGTTCCAGTACGGTTTCTCGGGGATAAGTGATTACTACAATGAAGTGAGATGACGATGTCTTTACGAGATAAATCTTGCGTGACTGGTGTGGGTGAAACCGTTTATATGCGCGGTTCCACTAAAACTGCGTTCGCGCTTCAGATCGAGGCCTCCCTCAAGGCAATTGCTGATGCTGGTCTAGCACCTAAGGATATCGATGGTGTCATCCCAATTGGTGTTGTCAGTGGGACGGCTGATGACTTCATCGAAAATTTTGGCATTCCGGATTTACGTTTCTCGGCATTGATACCGCATGGAGGGGCAAGTCCTGTCATGGCTTTGCAGTGTGCCGCTTCTGCTGTGGCGACAGGAGTGTGTAATCATGTTCTCATCACATTTGGTCGTAATGTCACAGCAGCATCCAATAAGGCGGGTGCACGTATTCATCAGATGCCTCAGTTTCACTATGTGACTGAGTATGAATATTCAATAGGAGCAATTGCGCCAGCGCAATTGTATGCGCCGATGGCACGTCGCCACATGGAGCTTTATGGCACGACGGTGGCGCAATTTGGCGCAGTTGCGGTTGCCTGTCGGCAGCACGCATTGCTTAACGATAATGCATTAATGAAAAAGCCGATAACACTTGAGGATCATCGCGATTCACGCATGATATCCGACCCATTTCGTTTATTGGATTGCAGCCTGGAAAGCAGTGGTGGGGCTGCCGTGATTGTTAGCGCTGCGGAAATAGCGAAGGATCTGCGACGGCCTCGTGTCTATATTTCAGGAGTTGCTGCGGGGCATCCTGACTCGCCCGGTTCCATTACACAGCGTACCGACATGACTAGCCTGGGTATTGCAAAAGCGGCTTCGAGAGCGTTTGATATGGCAGGTGTAAAGCATGCGGATATTGATGTTGCCGAGATCTATGATTGCTTCACTTATGCTGTGATTCGCCAACTGGAAGATATGGGCTTTTGTGCCAAAGTAGAGGGTGGGGCGTTTGTGGAAAATGGACGCTTGCAAATTGGTGGAGAATTACCAACCAATACCCACGGGGGCCTACTTTCCCAAGCACATGTATGGGGTTTGAATCATGTGGTTGAACTGGTGCGACAGTTGCGTGGGGATGCCGGTAGGGCACAGGTTGCCAATGCCAATATCGGTCTTGTAACAGGTTACGGCGACATGGGTGATGGTGCGTTGGCAATTATGCGTAAGGGATAAATATGGTCATTTCGGTCAAGCCTAGTCCTCAGATCAGCGATCTTTCACGCGCGTATTGGAGCGCAGCTCTTGAGGGACGATTCAATTTGCAGCATTGTGCTGCTTGTGGTGCCGTGCGTCATTATCCACGTCTACTATGTAGCATTTGCTATTCTGATGCCACTATATGGAAACAGGCTAGCGGCCACGGTCACGTGCATAGTTGGACGGTGGCACATCACGCATTTCACCCCGCCTTTGCTGATCAGTTGCCGTACACCTTGGTGACAGTTGACCTTGATGAAGGTGTACGCGCACTAGGGATTTGGCATGGTCCAGCGCCAAAGATAGGCATGCCTGTACAAGGGCGTTTCTTGGCCCGGGAAGATACTGCTGATTTGATATTTGAGCCTGCTCAAACTTGACACTAGTGTTGCAAACGTTTTGCCGAATAATTCGCATGCAGTGGAAGAACCTTTACAGGATGTTATACTGCGAAGTATGAAAAAATTACTTGATCGCAAAAACGGTGAGCATCCCAGAGTGCAAAAGCCGCGTGCTGCAGCACAGAAAAAGCTGAAAACTGTTCAAAAATTGCCAGAGTCATCGCCGTTCGATGATAGTCCGGAGGATGTTTATGAGGTTGAAGATATCCGCGATGCTGTGTCCAAGCTCAAGCGTGAGCGGATTATTGCTGTTGCGGTTGATCTATTTTACCGCAATGGCTTCAACAATACGACGTTGGAAGCCGTGGCTGAAAAAATTAACGTTACCAAGCCGTTTATCTATTCTCATTTCAAATCAAAAAATGATGTCCTAGCTGAAATATGTTCACGAGGCATTCGTGCTTCCCTGAATGTATTAAATCAGGTTGTGGCTTCGGAGCGTTCACCAACCGAAAAAGTTCGCTCGTTGGTGCGTGATTTTATGCTTGCTGTGTTGGAAAATCAGGAACACATTGCTATTTATACGCGGGAGCAAAAGCACCTGTCAAAAAAAGACAGTGATGCGATTGAATCTATGCGGCGTGAGTTTGACCAAAAATTGGTGGCATTGATCACTGAAGGAGTCAATGCTAACGAGTTTTCGGTTGATGATGTACATATAGCATCGCTTGCCGTAGGTGGTATTGTGAGTTGGTCTTATGTCTGGTATCGACCACATGGTCGCTTGACGCCACTGGAAACAGCGGATCGAGTCTCCGAACTAGTTTTGGCAATGGTACGCGCCAAGACAAGACGTCGTTAGTAATTGTTGGTAATGCTATTTTAGGATGGTGTTAAGAGCGAGGCAATGATGCCACATCTTCACCTAACACTTCGTCGGTATGTTGGCCTAGGGTAGGTACTAAACGGGCGATACCGGTGGTTTTACCATCAAAAATCAGTGGCTGGCGAATGAATTGCCATTTTTTCTTGTCTGTATCGACCTGTACCACCATTCCCCTAGCGACGATCTGAGGATCGGTGACCACTTTATTAGGATGGCATACAGGAGAAAATGCAATATGTTTTTCTTCCAGACGCTTGCATAGCCAATGCAATGGATGGCGAGCAATTGCAGCTCGCAGGAGCGGTGATATTTCCAGTGCTTTTTTGTTGCGTTCCTCTTCCCTCCATTCGCTGAATTGAGGCAATTCCAACACTTCACACAATGCATGCCACATGTGATCTTCACCAGCAATACTGAGAGTGAGCTGCTGACCATCTGAGGTGGCAAAAATGCCATATCCAGGATCTAATGGTGGCAGCGGGCGTACCGGCAGATTATTCATGGAGGGTACGAGGAAGGGCGTCATCCAGGAAATCAGTGAATCGAACATCGAAAC
>JAATGO010000083.1 GCA_015654605.1 Betaproteobacteria bacterium | reverse complement strand
TCAACAGTGATAACGCCTTCTTTGCCAACTTTATCCATGGCTTTAGCGATGATGTCACCGATATCGGAATCAGAGTTGGCAGAGATTGAACCAACTTGAGCGATTTCTTTGTTTGTCGTGGTGGGTTTTGCCAGCTTCTTGATTTCATCGACGATGCCGCTGACAGCCTTGTCGATACCGCGCTTGAGGTCGGTAGGGTTGAAACCAGCAGCAACATATTTAAAACCTTCGCGAACAATAGCTTGTGCGAGAACGGTAGCAGTTGTGGTACCGTCACCAGCATTGTCAGAAGTGCGTGAAGCAACTTCTTTGACGAGCTGCGCACCCATGTTTTCCAGTTTGTCTTTCAACTCAATTTCTTTTGCAACTGAGACACCGTCCTTGGTAACTGTTGGGGCGCCAAAGCTGCGTTCCAGAACAACGTTACGACCCTTAGGGCCCAGAGTGACTTTAACGGCATTTGCCAGGATATTAACGCCGTTGACAATCTTGGCGCGTGCTTCATCGCCGAAAACTACTTGTTTTGCTGCCATGTTGGATTCTCCAAAAATTCGTTCGAATGTACTTTATGTATGCAGGCGGCTAAGCCGATAATAACGAGGGGATATCTGTTGATGCGTTGCCAGAATTACCTGTGTCGCAACAGATTGCCCTCGGGAATTATTTCTCGACGACTGCAAACAGATCTTCTTCGCGCATTACCAGCAGTTCGTTACCATCGATTTTTACAGCTTGACCAGAATACTTGCCGAACAGAACGCGATCGCCTACTTTGACTGCCAGAGGACGAACTTTGCCGTCATCGAGGATTTTGCCATTACCGACAGCAAGGACTTCTCCTTGGTCTGGTTTTTCGGCAGCGGCATCTGGAAGAACGATGCCAGATGCAGTCTTGGTTTCCTGATCGAGACGCTTCACGATAACACGATCGTGCAAAGGACGAAGACTTTGAGCCATGAAAACTCCTTAAAATTCAATTGGTTATAGATAATTATGGTATTTGCTGTGAGCAATTGCTTTATTGCTTATAGACAAATACCCTGCTGCATATAAAAGCGAGTAGGCAGGCTTGCCATACATTGTTAGCACTCCCTCCTATCGAGTGCTAAGTATAGGGATGCTTGTATGATTTTTCAAGGGACAAATTTTTTTGTTGTGCAGGAAGTGCCGGAATTCATCCATACATTTTTGCACTGAGGCATGTATTTATTGATCCAGCTTTGCGCCTTTGTGTTTCCGAGAGAGCGGAAGAATCATACGCCCACACATCTGTGCAGGTGTGAAAGTGCAAAGTAGTACTGCAGAAAAGATGAAAGAGCCAGGTGCTGCATCTGGATGCGAGTCTGGCTGAACGTCGCTCAAAAAGCAGCACGTCCGATGGAGGCGCCACCGTCCACATGCAAGGTCTGTCCGGTCATGAATGCCGCTTCTTCCGACAGCAGGAACGCAATAGTCGCAGCAATTTCGTCCGGCTGTCCAAAGCGCCCCATTGGCACACCAGCTAGATAACGCTGCGCACCTTCGCTGCCGGGTGGATTGTTGGCGCGAAACAATTCGGTTTCGGTAGGCCCTGGCGCTACGGCATTGACGGTAATGCCTGTGGCCGCCAACTCCAATGCCCAGCTACGCGTGAAGCTAACTAGCGCAGACTTGGCCGCTGCATAGGCGGTACGTCCAGGTATACCGAGAATGGTCAGGCTGGAAATATTGACGATTCGTCCCCAGCCTCGTGTTTTCATACCAGGTAAGGCTGCTTGCGTGGCTGCGATAGCTGGATGGAGATTGACCTGAAAAACTTCGTCTAATGTTGATAGTGTAACGTCAGCCAGTAAGGCAGGGCGGACAAGGCCGACATTGTTGACAACACCATCGAATGCATAGCGTTGGGTAATGTCCGTCAAGACTGCTTGGGTAGTAGTGTCATCGGCTAAGTCAACAGAAACAAAAGTGCCAGGGAAGTTGCTTGGTGCCGTGCGTGCCAAACCAACAACATGGTGACCATTGGCGGCAAGTCGGGATGACAGCGCCAGGCCGATGCCTTTGCTGGCACCGGTGACAAGAAAAGTGCGGGACATAGTATCTCCTTATCTGGCGTTTATTTGATAACCAGATGACAACTAGAAAAATATTGCATGGTTCAAAACTTCAGGTTACGACTTGCAATGATGGCCGGTAGAAGTTCCTCCGGGTCTGGACGGCGCGTGTAGTCTGGGTTGATCTCAGCATAGACAATTGTACCATCCGGTGCAATGACATAACGCGCCGGCATTGGTAGCGTCCAACTCGCATCACCGTTAAATGCAGGTAAATCATTCTTCAACGATTTGTAGAGTTCAATTAATTAATCTTGTAATGTGAAGCGCAAACCAAATGCGGCCGCCACATCGTTGCGCACATCTGACAGGATTGGAAACGTTAATGCATTCTGACGTATAGACTTGCGACTGTTGGCGGCGAGCTGAGGTGAGATAGCAACTAGACTGGCGCCAGCTGCGGAGATGTCGGGCAATGCCGCTTGCAGTGCTTGCAACTCCATATTGCAGTATGGGCACCAGACGCCGCGATAGAACGTCAGCACGAGCGCTCCTTTGCGCAGTAGGTCAGTGGAAGATACTGGGCCACCATTCGGGTCGTTGAGAGTGAAGGCAGGTGCTTGATCGCCTGCTTTTAAGGCTCTTTGGGCAACGCCGGAAGTGATTAGTTCAGTCGTGGCACGGTGCATGATTTCGATGACTGAATGGGGTACGTTATAGGGTGGTTTGCCAGCCTCGAAGTCGGCTTTGAACGCATCGAGTTTTTCTTGGAGTGACATAAAATTCCTTAAATAAGAGGTGGGTGGTAGAGGGGCGAAATAAGAGGGATTAGATCGGAGAAGCGAGTGAGTTAATACGCTCGATAGCTCGCTGTACGGCGGGTCGACGTTCTATGGCATCGTACCAACGGGAAAGGTGTGGGTAGCAATCCAGGCTCACTCCCGCGAATGCACGGCGCCAGAACCAGCCAAAATGAGCGATATCGGCAATGCTGTAATCGTCGCCGGCAACAAATGTGCGCTCAGCAAGTAGCCCCTCTAATAGCTTGGTGACACGTTCGGCTTCGCTGGTGAAACGTTGCTCAGCCAGAGGTTGTGGTTGTGTCGTCAAGCGCGTGAAAAAGCCTGCATTGCCAAAACTTGGGCTAAGTGCTGATGCATGAAAAAATAACTGCTCGAACACTCGAGCCCGTTCGTTGCCCGCAACAGGTAATAATTGCACATGACGCTCAGCCAGATACACCAAGATGGCAGCCGATTCGCTCAACACCAGACGTTCGCCGGTGATATCGTCTGTTTGTACCAGCACTGGTACTTTTGCATTGGGATTGAGTGCGCGAAAAGTATCGAGCTTCTGCTCGCCTCCCTTCACATCGACTCGGTGCAATGTGTAGTCCAGCCCTAATTCTTCCAGAAGAATTGGCACTTTGACGCTGTTTGGAGTGGTAAATGCGTAAACCTCGATCATGACTGTCATCCTTTATTTGATATCTGTATCCAAAAAAGAAATACAGATGAATGAAGACATTCTAGATAGCGTCAAATGGGAATGGAAGGTAGCATATGTGGATATTATTTATTCCAAATGGGAATGGCATGGATCGATTACAAGCAATGGTTACTTTCGTGCGGGTGATAGAGGCAGGGTCTTTCTCCGGTGCTGCTCGAGTGCTAAATGTTGGGCAACCCGCCGTGTCCAAGACTATTTCGCAGTTGGAGCAGCATTTACAGGTTCGACTACTTTTGCGTTCCACGCATGGACTTATGCCAACAGAAGCCGGCGTGCGTTTCTATGAGCGTGCCCGCCTTGCGATACAG
>JAATGO010000293.1 GCA_015654605.1 Betaproteobacteria bacterium | reverse complement strand
GGCGAAACACGATATCCACCCACAGGTATTCGTGGCGTATCTGGGTCACATCGCAGTAATGGATTTGGCACAGTTGCCGATTATTACCGACAAGCTAACGAGAATATTTGTGTCATGGTACAGATAGAAACCCCACAGGCTGCTCGGGTGGCAGGAGAAATTGCGGCTGTAGATGGTGTTGATGGAGTATTTATTGGTCCATCTGATTTGTCGGCAACGATGGGGCATATAGGTAACCCTAATCATCCCGAAGTGCAAGCTACTATCGCACATGTTTTTGAGCAGGCGCGTCTGCATAGTAAAGGCGTTGGTATTTTGGCTCCTGTCGAGCAGGATGCTCGCCGTTATTTAGAGATGGGGGCGACATTTGTTTCTGTAGGGGTAGATCAAAGTCTTTTTCGGCAAAGTGTCCAATCTTTATATGAGCGCTTCTTAGAATAGATAGCTAGCTGTACCAAGAGTGTGTCAGGAATAACAAGCCAGGAAAAACCTGGAAGGAGACCCCATCATGGGATATCAATTTAATTTCGAAGCTCTACTGCCATACTGGCCACAGTTTGTGACTGGTATTAAGTTGACTATCGTCATGACATTTTTCGCAACAATTCTGGGATTGGTGGTCGGCGTGCTGGTGGCGATAGGGCGCCGTGGTCAGAATCGTGTGTTACAAAAGGTGTGTGCCATCTATGTTGAAGTTTTGCGCAATACACCGTTCATCGTTCAGCTTTTTATTTTTTATTTTGGATTATCCAGTGCAGGAATTCAGATGCCTGCAGTCGTGGCAGCTACGTTGACCATGGTGATTAATGTTGGTGCTTATAGTGCAGAGATTATGCGAGCAGGGATGGATTCCATCGCTCCTGGGCAGATTGAGGCAGCGGAATGTCTATCTTTGTCTAAGCCACGTATTTACTGGCATGTCATTATGCAGCCTGCATTTGAACGGGTCTATCCGGCATTAACAACACAGTTTGTGATGATGATGTTGATGTCTTCTGTGACGTCCCAGATATCGACAGAGGAGCTGTCTGCGATTGCCAATAATGTGCAATCCGACACTTTTCTATCAATGGAAACCTACCTCACTGTGGCTGCAATTTATGTCATATTGACGGTATTACTAAAATTCGTTTTCTGGATCCTGGGGGAGTTTATTTTTCGGCGCAGGCGAGTGGTTCGGCGCGCTGCTCGTCATGTAACACGCCGCTCAACAGCGACTTTATCTGCTTCAGCCTCGCAGGTGAAATCAATATGACCATTACGTTTTTCCTTTATTTGCTGCAAGGAGTGTTATGGACAGTGATTCTTTCTGTGCTGGCATTTGCATTGGGAGGCATCGGTGGCATGGGACTGATGTTACTTCGTATTTCCCGTTTTGCCGCAGTGCGTGCAGTGGTGGCAACGGTGACGCAGATTGTCCAGGGCATTCCATTGATGGTGCTGCTGTTCGTTGCTTATTACGGTATGAGCATGCTGGGCATTGGTGTTCCTCCATTGGTCGCAGCTAGCTTGGCCATGATGATTTATGCCAGCGTCTATCTTTGTGATATTTGGAGAGGTTCTGTGGATTCGGTATCCAAGACACAATGGGAAGCAGCAGAATGTTTGTCTTTGACACGTTGGCAAACCATTCGTCTGGTGATTATTCCACAAGCGATCAGGCTGTCTTTGCCATCCACTGTTGGTTTTATGGTGCAAATACTGAAGTCGACATCATTAGCATCCGTTGTTGGTTCTGTTGAGATTACACGCGCCGGACAAATCGTCAATAACGCTATCTATCAACCCTTTCTTATTTTCATCCTGGTTGGCATTTTTTATTTTGCTTTATGTTATCCGCTGTCGTACTGGAGTCGTCAGATTGAAAGGAATCTTAATGTCAGTGGTCGTTAAATTACAGGATGTCCATAAACACTTTGGTGAGAATCACGTTTTACGCGGGGTATCGTTTGAGGTACGCAAAGGTGATGTTGTAGCGATCATTGGTCAAAGTGGTTCAGGCAAAAGTACGGCTTTACGATGCATTGATTACTTAGAGACTATTGATAGCGGTACTGTGGAAGTATGTGGGCATCAACTGACGTCCCTACAACTTGATTTGCGTCAATTACGGCGTGATGTTGGTATCGTTTTTCAAAGCTATAACTTGTTTCCTCATCTTACGGTGCTGGAAAACGTCACACTGGCACTACGATATGCAAAAAAACAGTGTCTTGCTGAGGCACGAGAAGTTGGACGTCATGCTTTGGAGCAGGTCGGACTCCTGGAGAAATCAGCGCAGTATCCCGAACAATTATCCGGTGG
>JAATGO010000065.1 GCA_015654605.1 Betaproteobacteria bacterium | reverse complement strand
TTGGTAAAGAAATTGATCAGATGTAAAAGGATGGAGGCTGTCACGGTGCTTAGGCCTCCAACTGCGGCTGCAAGCAGCGTCATACGTAGCAGACGTGCATCGCCTGAAAAGTCGCGGCGAGCGTCGTGGCTTATGGATTTTTCGCTCATGCCTTGTGCCCTAGATTGATCGACGGAATTTGGAACACGTCTTTCAGAGATATGAGTTCAGCTCGGTGAATCGCCGCGAGTTTGGTCAATATGCGTTCTCCCTCTTGGAGTAGAACGATTTCAACCCGGCGCTTATCTTCTGCATTTGGTTGCCGGATTACCAGCCCGCGCGCTTCGCAGCGACTGATGAGGGCGACGACGCCGTGCGGTTTTGCTTGTAAGCGTTCGGCCAGCTGTCCGACGGTCGCATAGTCGCGACCCGGATAACCTTTTATATGCAGCAGCAACAGATATTGCAGTGGTGTGATGTTGAATGCCCGCACAGCATCTTCAGAGAAACGCTCGAAACGGCGTAACTGGTAACGAAAATCGGAAAGGGCTTCGAATTCTCGTTTGCTCAGAATTTCGTCAGTACTGGATTTCATGGATTGCGCATAAGTCTGGATGCATATGGAAGATCGTAATATATCACAATATGATATATATGGATTCGGCTTGGTTTTCATTTGCTGTAAAATTTAAGGGATTGGGACGGATCTATAGAACGGGCTTTGAATACAAAAAGGCAGGAGTCGCTTTGATGGCTCTTGGAGAATGTGGTGTTGTGCGGCTAAGCTTGTTCGACGCAGGCGAGGAGAAACGAAGCCCGGCTCAGGTAACGGTAGCGCTTGATGCACTGAATGCTCGCTATGGCCGAGATACTGTGCATATGGGGTTTGCAGCGGTAGTCAACCGCTGGGCAGCAAGCTTTGAAATTTCTGTTTTATTATGCCAGACAAAGCCAGATGTGCAATATAAGCAGAGCGTGATTCACCTGCTGATTTAGCTTTAGCATCCAAAACTATGATGAGAAAACAGACGACTTCCATGTGCTGCTTTCTCTCCTTTGTCCTGTCCTATTGTTTAATTGAGTCTGATTAGCTGGCTACGTTGTGCCATGTTTGATCAAACGAAACAACAAATTCAGCGCCAGGAGATTGATCAGGATGTACCGTTAATGTCCATCCATGCGCCAATACAATTTCATGGCATATCGCCAGCCCTAATCCTGCACCATTGTCTCGGCGATTCGATCCACGCCAGAATCTTTTATAGAGAAACGGCACGTCTTCACTGGGGATACCATATCCATGATCACGAATACGTAGCATGTCCTGAGTCAGTATTATCAAAATTTCGCTGTCTTCTGGGGAATGGAGCAGTGCATTTTCCAATAAATTCTTGACGAGCACGAACATCGCAGAGGCATCTGCATGCAAGGTAGTTTTTTGCGGCGGTAACTCGAGATGAATGCTGATATTCAATCGATCCGCGAGTCGTCTTAGGTGTTCGACGGCATCTTTGATCATTTCTGTAGGATCTATGTCGACGTAGAAAAAATTATTGTGGTCACTGACTTCTGTGAGATATAGCAACTGTTGGGTTTGACGCGCCATGCGGTCGATATCTTTTAATAATAAGTCTCGGTTCGTGAGGCCGCCAAGTTCTATTTCTCCCCGAATCAAAGCGAGTGGGGTCTTCAGTTCATGGGCAACGGTCGCGAGAAATTCTTGTTGTGCCCGATAGCCGCGTTCAAGTCGATCTAATGCTTTATTAAATGCTTCTATTAACGGTGTCAGTTCTAAGGGGATTCCTTGCATCGAGAGGCGAGTATGGAGATTATTGGATTCGATCTTGCTCGCAGCTTCAGAAGCAATGCGAAGAGGTCGCAACATGCGATTGAATGTCAGCCATACGACTAAGGTAAAGATAAAAATGGCAATGATGTTGGCTATCACCGCAGCTAATCTGAAATCAGCCAGATCATTTCCGATGATGACTTGGTGCATACGTTCACTACGTCCAATTTGCACAAAAAATTGATGTGACTGACGAGTGATTAATTTGGTGATGACGTGCAATGTCACGCCTGAACGTGTCATGACAAAATTAGTATTAATAAAATCTTTAGGGATAAATTGTGAATTTTCTGGCAGTAATGGTTGATTTGCTCCGTCGGAAGATGCCAGTAACGTACCGCGCTTATCTAGCACACGGTAGATATTGTCAACCTGTAAGGCATCGAACGTGTCTTGCAAACTTGATCGTAATATGACCCCAGAGAATTTCCCTGAGGCGTCGTAATGCACACCTGCTGCAACACGATCAACATTTTCACGCAAGTCTTGTTGTAAAAACCATTGCGGATACCAATGTAGAACGGCAGCAAGGAAGCCGAAAAATAACAGAGCGACGATTGCTAAACTTGCGCTGGTAGAAATGATCAGTTTGTTCGATAAGCTATTCGACATGATGTGTTTCATGCAGTGCGAATCCATAGCCTCTGATATTGGCAATTTCGACCCGAGCTTTAATCGCCAGTAATTTCCGCCTGAGACGGTGTAATGCTACGTCAAGTGCATTTGGTGTGACGGCATCTCCTATTCCCCACGCTGCCATCTCAAGCGCTGTTCGCCGTACGGGTTGTCCTTTGGAGTGAACCAGGCTTAACATCACCTGTAATTCTGATGGGGAAAGAGATATAGATTTGGTACCATGATGCATGGTGCCGGTATGTGGCATGAGTTGCAAATCTAGATACTCAGGCATGAGAGTTTGTAGATGGGGTGGTCGTCTTATCAGCGCGCGAACTCTGGCCACGAGTTCTTCCATCGAAAATGGTTTTGGCAGGTAGTCATCAGCACCGGCTTCTAAACCTGCAATGCGGTCATGTAAAGCATCAAGAGCAGTCAACATCAGGCATGGTGTTACTACGGTTTTCGCTCGTAATGAGCGAAGCAGATCAAGGCCATCGCCATCAGGTAATCCACGATCAATGATCAATGCTGCATACGGGATTTTGGAAAAACCTTCTGCTGCATGATCAATGCGTCCATAGATATCGACTTCAATGCCAGTGTTAGTTAACGCTTGGCGAATAATATTTGCCAGGCGTTCATGATCTTCCAATAATCCGATTCGGTTCATCGTCCGCTCATGAGGGATATAGATAGTTTGATTCATTGTTGATGATGAGATAGATGATTGGCATGATGTTGGGTCGTTATCGTTAGGAATCTTTTTTTACCAAACTTACCAAAATAGACAATGCACTCCGTTGTAAGGACATCATTTTTAAACGAGTCATTTTTATGCCAATGGAGAAACTTAATTAACAACACCAGCAACAATGTATGTTCCCTCATGAATTATTACTACTTACTTACTCATACTATTTTCACAGCGCTCAGCGTTGTTAGCGGTATTCAACAGATATGATGACGTATTTTCTTCAAGAAAATTAAATCCGTCATTCTGTCTGATGTGGCATGTCACTTTGTTTTACCACGCGGGCATGCTCGGAAGCGGGAGCGAAGTCATAGCGTTCAAAGTGTAGTGTGGTATTGGGGAAGATGCAAGGTAAGCGGAAAGTGTGACATATCATGATGTGATATGTTGCTATTGCAATTTTATTCCTTATGGGAAATAATGGCGCATTTAGAAATGCTCAGTGGCAAGATGGCGATCGACACATGTTCATTTTCAGCGTTATTGGAAATGAGGGAAGCGCGAGTAAGTAAGTAGTAATAATTTAAGGTTGATACTTCTCAGCATCGAAAGCTTCATTGCACAACTGTGCATTATTTCCGGGGATGATATGTATCAACTTAAATTTTCTTACCGTACTGTTATACTTAGTATTCTCAGCGCTGGACTTAGTATCACGAGTGGACTGGCGCACGGACAAGTTTCATCGGTGGCATTAGAGCAGCCTCATTCGGTTGAGAGCAACCAGTTGGGGGTGGGACTGGGTGTCCAAACAGAGAATAGTCCTTACCGCGGCGCTGGTAGAGATAATTCAGTGCTTCCACTGATTTTGTATGAGAATCGCTATATCCATTTTTTTGGCACGACTTTGGATGTGAAGTCTCCGAAGTATGGTGGAGTTGGTTTTACCTTACGCGCGAAATATGATGATCCAGGTTACAAGGCGAGTGACTCATCATTTCTACAAGGTATGGACAAGCGTAAAGGGGGATTGTGGTGGGGAGCCACTGCAACATGGGATAACCCTTTCGTGAAAACATCGTTAGAATGGTTAACTGCTGGTAATACGAGGGGCACTACGGTGAAGTTGGGCATCGAACATGCGTTTGTCGTAGGTGATCGATTTAAACTGACGCCACATGCCAGTTCTATTTGGATGAATGACAAATACGTCAATAATTATTTTGGGGTGAAAGAGAGTGAGGCTACTCCTGATCGTCCGAGTTATATTGGCAAAGCAACGAGTAATATCGAGATTGGGTTGCGTACGGATTATGTATTAACGCCGAATCAATTGGTGGTGTTTGATCTAAGTGAAATTTTGCGTGGATCTAATATAAAAGATAGCCCCATTGTTGATAGTTCGTCCTCGTTGCGAGTTACAGTGAGCTATTTGCACAAATTCTAATAAATGGCATTGGCAAATCAACATTGAGAATGCGTAGGATACTTGTCTGGAGGCTTATGGAGAATGCTGATGCAGTTTCCTCGTGCTGAGCATGGCTTTGATAGGGGCATACTGACGTAGAGGTATGGAAAGATTGTGATTTCTCTGCTACTGATAGTTGTGCTTCCTTGATCTCACGCGCATGATTCATTTGTTAAAAAAACGAGCGCCGCAAGAGAGGTGGCGCTTGTAGTGTTGTCGCAGGCCGGGAGCAATTCTTGACAACAATGGTGAACCAGCCCATAATGCGTTCCTTCCCTAAGGGGAAGAGCGAACTGTCAGTCGATGCATATAGAATACTAAAGGAAGCTTGTAGAGCTTCTTTTTTTATGGCAAAGAGCGGGCAGTGAATTTGGGTTTAGGTGACATTATTGTTAATTTGGCGGTAATTTCCCACAGCCTAGACGTATTTATAGTGAGTACCACAGGCGGGGTAGCAAAGTGGTTATGCAGCGGCCTGCAAAGCCGTAGACGCCGGTTCGATCCCGACCCCCGCCTCCATCTAATATCTTGATTTATCAAGGTTTTCCATTTCTGATGATGAAAAGCAAAGTGTTTTCGCCATCCACTCCGGCAGTGCTGCAGAAACAGACTTGTCTAGCTTGCCAATTTTATTTCGTACGTAGTTGGCGTTCTGTTTTTCGGTGGTATGCTCAAGGAAACTCCTAGTTTTACCCATCCTCTCGATACGCTCTTTTTATCTATGCCTGAACCGGTATGGGGTTCTGTAGTCGTCTCATAATACATACGATGAGTCGTACTGAGTACTGTTGTTACGCCCCGGGAAAATATCGTCATGATAAATGTGACATGGTGGAAGTATTCAACTTTGGTGGTTATGCTTGTCTTGATCGTTGCGTTTATCGACAGTTTGCTTAAGCCAAGCAGAAAAATTTGGTGCAGCAGCAGGCGTTGCATTTGTGGGATACTCCTGTTTGGGCATAGTGGCAAGGGTATTAATGCGCCCTGGCGTTACGCCAATAACAATCCACTGATCTGCGATTTCAATGATCATCACGAGCTCGCGTGTGCCAACATTAACACCGCCAATGATTTTAGCGACAGCATTCCCATGAAAATTGTTACTGAGCCCAGATTTTTTAAGTAGCCAAATGATACCTGAAATGAATACAAGAGCAATGACTAGTACTACCAGCATGGTGGATGTATTGGCACCAGCAGGTAGGGACGATACGGCCTGAACGGATTGTGTTGTGGTCGATGCAGATTCGGCGGCTATTACGTTAGAAGTGCTACAAGCGAGAAGGGCAATAGCGCAGCAACGCCACAAATAACGGTGGACGAAGTTGTCAATGATGGTACGGATCATGTGTGAGGTCATTGATTGGATGTCTGTAGATTTTATGGTAGAGGAGATGGTTGGGGTTTTCACGGTCGTCGCAAAATGGGAAATAGCCATTGTAAATAACTGATTGGTCACCAAGAATGCAGGACAGTTCCATTTTGTATTTTGCACAAATGGAAGCGAAATTCTTCTTCAAGAACGGTTATTTTGCAGTGTTATTGGCTGATAACAGGGCTTTTGATGGGCGATGATGCATGAGCAGGGGGGGCTGCTGAAAGGTAATGCATGAGTCCATTATTTCAGGAATGCATATGATGTCATTCATATATGCAACGTGAGGCGCGCTTGTTGTTCGGAGGGAATAGCCTGTTCGACTGAGATGGAACTCAAGATGCAAAGACGGCCAAATATGTTTTGGTGAGTGTATGCGGTATATATCAGTCACGGGTATGACTGTCAGTAGCGGGGGTGATGAGTCTGCATTGTCCACGCGCTATGCTAATCCTAGGCCCAACTGCGTAATAAACCAACTGCCAAACCTTCTAGTGCAAACTCTCCTTGCTCCGGAGAAACAATAATTGTTTTGAACTCAGGATTTTCTGGTAGCAACTCAATCAGTGTTCCTGTTTTTTTATAGCGTTTTACCGTGACATCATCGCCTAATCTGGCGACTACGATTTGTCCATTACGTGCTTGATCCGTTTTTTTCACAGCCAGCAAATCTCCATCAAGGATGCCTGCATCACGCATCGACATGCCACGCACCTTTAGGAGGTAATCTGGTTTGGCAGAAAACAAGGCCGGGTCGACGTTATAGCTATGCTCTATATGCTCTTGTGCAAGTAGAGGGGAGCCGGCTGCAACACGCCCAATGAGCGGTAATTGCATCAGGGAGGTATGGTGTAACGCCATTTGACGGGTGTTACTGAGGCCTGTTTCACGTAAGCGTATGCCACGAGATGTTCCAGGGGAAATATCAATGGCACCTTTGCGCGCTAATGCCTGTAAATGCTCTTCAGCCGCATTAGCTGAGCGAAATCCCAGTTCAGATGCAATTTCTGCCCGTGTTGGCGGGAATCCGGTGTTATCAATGGCATCTTTGATCAGATTGAGGATCTGTTCCTGGCGTGCGGTGAGCTTGAGCATGATGAGTGGCTTTCATGATGTTATGCTGTGTGCATAAACAGCATGTATTTTTATACAGTCATTCTGTTTTGTCAAGGAGCCAGCGAGATATATCCCAAAAGGGGGAGGGTTTGCTTTTCTTGAGTTTTATACATTTTTGATATATGATTGCCGGCCGTCTTCTTCCCACACCTGTCTTGACGCCAGGGTGGGCCATTTTAAAACGTCCAAAAGGAGTTTACATGCGTCATTACGAAATTGTATTTATCGTCCATCCGGACCAAAGCGAGCAAGTGCCTGCCATGATTGAGCGTTATAAAGGCATTGTGACTGCACGTGGCGGAAAGGTGCACCGTGTTGAGGATTGGGGTCGTCGTCAATTGGCGTACCAAATCCAGAAGCTGGCCAAGGCACATTATGTTTGCCTGAATATTGAAGTTGATGGTGAAACATTGGCTGAGATCGAAACTGGCTTTAAGTTTAACGACGCTGTGTTGCGTCATCTGACTGTGAAGCTGAAAAAGGCAGAAACTGCTCCTTCTCCGATTTTGAAGGCTGTGCAAAAAGAAGAGGCTACGAAAACTAGTCGCTCTGAAGCACCAGCAGCTTAATTGTCTATTGTGCTGAAAAAGCATTCAGGAGTGTGAATCAGTTCCAGTTTGTAGCCAATATTGCTGAGCGAGATGTTTTACGTTATACGCCAGCAGGCATCCCGATGGTGTCGGCAAGGTTGACCCACGAATCGGAGCAAATGGAAGCAGGCATGAAAAGGCTGGTTGGATTTGACATCGTAGCACTTGCCGCGGGTGAGATCTCAGGTCGTTTTAGTCAGGCTGCTTTAGGTGGCACGTTTCATTTCACTGGATTTTTAGCACGAAAGAATCGCAACAGTAAAAGCCTCGTATTTCATATTGTTGATTTTGAACCTGTGGCGTAAGTGAATGAACGCCAACTGTGTTTCCCCAATTTAACTATCAGGAGCCAAAAATGGCATTCGGTAAAAAATTCGATAAAAGTAAGTTGAAGCAAAAACGTCAGCAACAAAATCCTTTGTTCAAACGTAAAAAGTTCTGCCGCTTTACTGCTGCAGGCGTTGAACAAGTAGATTATAAAGATGTTGATACTCTCAAAGATTTCATTCAGGAAAATGGCAAGATCATGCCAGCACGTCTGAC
>JAATGO010000091.1 GCA_015654605.1 Betaproteobacteria bacterium | reverse complement strand
GGCAACGGTTCAAGGTTCGCAAGCATAAGAGGGTGAGATATGGCATTTATAGAGTTGAATAATATTGTCAAGGTGTTTGTTGATCGTAAGCGTGGTACCAATATGCTTGCCATTGATAATGTGACCCTGCAACTGGAGAAAAAAGAGTTTCTCTGTTTATTAGGCCCGAGTGGCTGCGGTAAATCTACGTTGCTCAATATGATTGCTGGTTTTGAATTTCCATCACAGGGTACGGTAACAGTAAATGGTAAACCGGTAACAGGTCCTGGAGCAGAGCGTGGCATGGTATTCCAGCAAGCTAATCTGATGCCATGGTTACCCGTTTGGGATAATGTCGCTTTTTCTCTGAAACTCAAGGGTAAGAGTAGTGCTGAGCGGCGTGCTGCAGCACAACCATTTATTGATACCGTCAAATTGACTGGTTTTGAAAATCATTATCCTTCCGAGTTATCCGGTGGTATGGCACAGCGTGTGGGTATTGCACGTGCACTGCTACTCAACCCGGCAGTTATCTTGATGGATGAGCCGTTTGCAGCGCTAGATGCACAAACCAAACTGGAAATGCAGGAAGAACTTGTCACCTTGTGGCAACGTTATGAAGGAACGATCGTGTTTGTGACGCATAGCGTGGATGAGGCTCTGATTCTAGGTACCAAAGTTGCCGTCATGACGCATCGGCCAGGTCGCATACGAGATTTAATTGATATTAATTTGTCGCGTCCACGCGATACCACAACTCAGGAATTTAACGATTGCAAACGTCATGTGCTGACATTGATCCGCGAAGAAGCGGCGCTGGCACGTAGCGACATGGCTGCATAGAAAGGGATTATATGACATCGCGCATTTTACTCGGGATGCTGACACCATCTTCCAATACCACTCTGGAACCAGTCACCACGGCAATGATCAGTGATTTACCAGAAGCCAGTGCCCATTTTGGTCGTTTCCGTGTGACAGAAATTGCATTGTCAGGGCAGGCCTTGGCACAATTTGATGATAGTGAGATTCTGAAAGCCGCAGAGTTGTTATCGCATGCAAAAGTGCAAAGTATTGGTTGGAATGGTACATCCTCCGGTTGGTTGGGGTTTGATGCTGACGAACGTCTGTGCCGCAGGATTACTGAGGTAACCGGGATTGCCGCATGTACCTCGGTGTTGGCACTCAATGAAATTTTCGAGATCACCAAGGTAAAGAAATTTGGACTGGTCACACCTTATCTGGATGATGTTCAGGCGGCAATTATTAAGAATTATGCTGCCTCTGGCATGGAATGTATTGCAGAACGTCATTTACGCAAACAGGATAATTTTTCATTTTCGGAAGTTAGCGCAAACGAGATTCGAAACATGGTGCTGGAAGTTGCCAAAGAAAAACCACAAGCCATCACGATCTTTTGCACCAATCTGCGTGGTGCACCATTGGTGGAAGAGTTGGAGCGTGAAATTGGTATTCCTATTTATGACACTATCTCCACAGTGGTCTGGAAATCCTTGAAGCAGGCTGGAGCTGATACAAGCCGTATCCGCGGATGGGGTCGCTTGTTCCGTGAGATTTCGTAAGTAATAGTGAAAAGCAGTGAAGGCTAAGGGGTGAGGTGATGGAAAATTTTGATCTAGTGATTCGTAACGGTACTGTGGTGACTGCAGCCGATATCATGCAATGTGATGTGGGGATTATCGATGGCAAGATAATGGCACTGGGACGTCATTTACCTCCAGGAAAAAAAGATGTTGATGTGCAGGGAAAATTGATATTACCCGGAGGAGTTGATAGCCATTGCCATCTCGATCAACCGACATCTGACGGTACTGAAATGGCGGATGATTTTCGTAGCGGTACCATTTCGGCTGCTTGTGGTGGGACGACAACAGTGATCCCCTTTGCCATACAGATGCGGGGACAATCATTGCGCGCTGCCGTGGCAGACTACCATCAACGAGCCAATGGCAAAGCGGTGATCGACTATGCGTTTCATATGATTATCAGCGACCCCACTGAAAAGGTATTGAAAGAGGAACTGCCGCAATTAATTCGAGAAGGCTATACGTCGTTTAAAATTTATATGACGTATGACGATATGAAATTGAATGATCGCCAGATTCTTGAGCTACTTGCAGTAGCACGCCGTGAAGGTGCTATGGCGATGATACATGCAGAAAATGCTGATTGTATTGCCTGGTTGACGCAACAGTTAGAGGAAGCTGGATTGACCGCTCCCAAATATCACGCTACTGCCCATTCACGTGTGGCGGAGCGTGAAGCGACCCATCGCGCCATTGCCATTTCCGAATTGGTGGATGTCCCTATTCTGATTGTTCATGTTTCAGGAAAAGAAGCTATAGAACAGATACGTTGGGCGCATGCACACGGTTTGCGGATTTACGCAGAAACTTGTCCTCAATATCTAGTGTTGACTGAACAGGATCTGGATCAGGAAGGGTACCATGGTGCCAAGTGTGTTTGTAGTCCGCCGCCGCGAGACAAAGAAAATCAGCAATACGTATGGGATGGACTGGAAGATGGACTGTTCACCGTTTTTTCTTCTGATCACGCACCATTCCGCTATGCAGATCCCAAAGGGAAAATGCCTGGCGGGAAAGAGGTTGCTTTCCAATATATTCCCAATGGCACTCCAGGCCTGTAAACACGATTGCCACTGTTATTTTCGGAAGGTGTCAGCAAGGGACGCATCGATATTAACCGTTTCGTTGCACTGACGGCAACAGATCCTGCCAAACTGTATGGCCTTTATCCACGTAAGGGCACTATCGCCATTGGGGCAGATGCGGATATCGTTGTATGGGACCCGCATCAACAAGTGACCATTGCTAATGATCAACTGCATCACAATGTCGACTACACACCGTATGAAGGCTTTACAGTGACGGGATGGCCGATGATGACCTTTTCACGTGGGGAATTGGTCTGTGCAGAAAATACATTGCAGGGGGAACCTGGTCGGGGCGGATTTCTTAAGTGCGGATTACCTGACCCGGCAAGACCCAAGAAACGTTGAATGCGCAAGGATCTACTGAAACTTAAGCTACTGTGACATCGTATGAAATATTGTTATTGAGGCATTAGGCAGAGTGTCATGTGACATATTTGATATGACTGGGTAATTCTGATAACCGGTGAGGAGCATTTCTTGCCGGTTTCTGTTTGGCAATCAATATCTCTTTTCTTCTATTGCCTTGCTGTGGATATTAGGATCAGCATTACCAGCACATGCAGTTGGTTCAAGGGCTGTGGAAGATGCTCAACTGCAGGAATCTGGGAAATGCCAGTGAGGAACTTGGGGACGTTTTAATCGCGGTGGAATAGAGCGCTGGGTGATGCCATCCTGTAATCCTGGTGGTAATTTCGAAATAGTTACTGGTGGTCGTTTCTATGATGCTGCAGCATTACTGTATCTCAATCTGGGAGCAAATTATTCTGGTTTTGAAAACACTACGCGTATGACGTGGGGAATCGGTACAGAAACCCGTTTAAGAGATCGGTTGATATGCATCGGCGAGGTGGCAGGAGAAAACAAGGGGAAGCCTGTATATCAAGCAGGGATTCTGACAAGCCTGATTTCCGACAAAATCGAAATGGATTTGGCTTGCGGAAATACATTTGGTCATTCAACTGAAGATCGTTATATCGCACTCGCTTTGCGCTTTATTTCTCCAACACTGTTTCATTAAGCCTTGTGTGTAGCAAACAAGCATGTGTGACAGCTGTGTTGGAGCTATTCTGACAAGAGCCATGATGTTGTTTGTATTTGCGTTGTTTTTCGCGCTTTTGGGGCTTTTGGGGAGCCCGGCACATTAAGCCTATCTATTTCAGTGTAAATTGGCCGTTCTTCTCCAATTTTCCTCAAATGCGGTGGTCGTGGTAAATTACGCCTTGTACATATGTGCGCCTGCGCATGCGCGTGCAGATATCATGAACCTCATATTGAATTTACTACCCTATAGGAACCCTCGTTGGCAAATATATTACTGATCGTCGCGGCTTTATGTCTTGTCGCGCTGAACGGTTTTTTCGTGGCTGCCGAATTCGGCCTGGTTAAATTACGACAAACGCGTATTCGGGCGCTCGTCAAGTCACAAGGGATGCGTGGGCGCATACTTGCCATTGTCCACGGCCAGTTAGATGCGTATTTGTCAGCATGTCAGCTTGGAATAACACTAGCTTCCCTCGGTTTGGGATGGATTGGTGAACCTGCCTTTGCGCGATTGCTGGAACCAGGCTTTGCATTGCTGGGAATTACAGCACCAGAATTGATTCATGGCATATCGTTCATCTTTGCCTTTTTTGTCATTTCCTTCTTGCACATCGTCGTGGGAGAGTTGGCTCCTAAATCCATGGCGATTCGTAGCCCCGAAAGAATAGTGCTTTTGTGTGCGGTACCCTTATATGTGTTTTACTGGATCATGTATCCCTTGATCCTCATTTTGAACAAAAGCGCAAATGGTGTATTGAGGATCGCAGGGTTGGGAAATTTACATGGTCAGGATGCGCATTATTCTCCAGATGAATTGAAATTAATTTTGCGGGATCGTGGTGCAAAACATGGGAAATTTACGCGAGAAGAATGGCGAGTACTGGCGCAGACACTGGATTTCGGAGAGTTGAAGGTAGCTGATCTAATGCGCCCTGCCAATGAAATCGTCGGGCTGGCAGAGAGCAATAGCCTGAAAGAGAATCTGGAAATCATCTATCGCAATCGTTTTAGCCGCTATCCCTATTTTGATAAGGATCGGCAGAACGTATTAGGATTGGTACATCTAAAAGATATTTTTATTGCACAACAGGATGGCAAGGCCATAACAGATTTGCGCGCCTATTTACGTCCCGTTAAATATATTTCCCCGAGTCTGTCAGCATTAGAGTTGTTACGCCGTTTTCGCAGTGGCACGCCGCATTTTGCCGTGATTGGTCGTAAGGGGCAGCCACCACAAGGTTTTATTACGCTGGATAATTTATTGGCAATCTTGGTGGGAGAAATTCGGGATGAATTTCGTCATGGCAATAATGAGTGGACAGTTCAGGATGATGGTACTTTGCTAGGTAAAGGGAGTTTACCGATTGTGACTTTGGAACACATGTTGGGAGTTGAACTGGAGTACGATGAAAGCGTTGATTCAGTTGGGGGACTGGTCATGGAAAAATTAGGAGAAGTGCCTAAAGAAGGGCAAAAAGTCGGATTTGATGCGTTCGATATTGTCGTCAAACGGATGCAAGGTCAACGTATTGTGTTGGTCAAGGTATATCCCAAGAACCAGAGCGTGGTGACGACGTAAGTCGTCGACTGCCAATAATAGATTCAGTATGCAGCTGCGTAAAGCTTTGTCGATGTAGAGGCGATACTGTTTTTTTCTTGAGCGGTTTTTAAAAGTACGTTACCGGATATTGTGGTGGCATCCTGATCTCTCTTAGCAGAGGAGAGCATTATGCCAGTTGGCGGTATCGGAAGTCATCCAAATAGCTATGGCGTTCATAGTACGTCGAACAATATGCCGAATAATGATGGCGCAGACAAATTGACATCACCGGTTGGTAACAACCTTAAAGGCGTTACTCAGTCTGAGTACGGATTTAGCCGTGGACATCAGCGAAACCATGCTGTAGATCTTCGTGCAGACATATCGACAACGTTAGTCGACAAGCTTGGCAGTGGCACCCAAATTAAACGTTAGTCTGGAATGTGCCAATCTGACTCGCTACTGACTGCACCCAAACGTTGGATGTAATGTTTAACCATTGAGGAGCAGTTCAATCGGGGGCTTTGTTTGCGGTCAGGCGGCCGGCTCCTTCACCTTCTCCTTCTCCTTTTACAAAATTGCTCACCAAGCCAGCAGAAAACGCTGTGTTTGGTGGGCAAAAGTGATATCTAGGCACTCAACGTTTTGCTGCGTGATCATTCAACGCCAGGCACAGAAGTAACTTACGCGTATCCTAGAAATGGTACGTCGAAACAAGTTAGAACCTGAAAAGATGGGGGGAAGTAGGTCGTCATCGCTAGAAGACCTTAAATCTTCTTGAGTTCATTGTATAACAAGGTCTCGAAAGCATCCCGCGCGTGATGAACACCTATTGAATTATTTTTTATGAAATAATTTTG
>JAATGO010000032.1 GCA_015654605.1 Betaproteobacteria bacterium | reverse complement strand
CATCTCTTACCGAAAAATATACCCACTTACCATCAGGTAATTTAAAAGCAGCGAGCCAATTATGTGCAGGTTGCTGTTCTCCATCATAAAAAGCACCTTCCAATGCCAACGTTTTGGAGACTACCGCAGCTAGAGAATACATCCCACGCCGCACCCCCTCTTTTGTCTGCGCATATCCTGCTTGTGCAGTAGAATGATCCATCCGAATGATCATCAAATCAGACTCTATCTTACGGCCAAGATCAGCAGCTTCCTTTGTCAATTCACGTGGCCGTGATAAGGATTGCCAGAACAAACCACAGACAAATTTATGCTTGTCGATATTGGTAATATAAGTCGCCATGGGGAATCTCGTGCCTTCAGGAAGTAGCCATCGATACTGGTGTAACTAATATCACGATGATTTCCTTGTTGGTATTAGCATTCATTCCCCCGCCTAATAAATAATTTTGTGGCGTCCCAACGCCTCTGTTATCGAGATTATCATCCGTCTGTTCAAAACCACTGATCACCAATGTTTCGTTTGATTTCATTGCTACACGTTGCAGAAAATTACGTGTATCCAATTCTGGAGATTCAATCATGTTGCCATTGCTTTCGATCTGACGGATACCGCGTAATGTGGAGATATCAGTCGAAAATTGCAGCATGACGGTACCATTAGTTAACACATGCGGCAAAATACTCATGTTAAAACCAGCTGTCACCACTCCAGGAATCAATGATGATGTTGTCCCTACCTGTGCCACGATTGATGTCTGTGAAGACTGCAAATAACTGGTCTGTCTCGCGACTTGTACTGGTACCGGCTGATTATTGAGTGTCACGACAGAAGCCGTCGTCTGGCGCCGTACCTTACCTTGCTCTGACAATGCATTAATCAATGCGGTAGTCCCAGAAAACTTAGAGCTCCCTATAATTCCCGCAGTAAAGCCAACAGCTCCACTTGATGGTGCAAAACTATTAGTAATACCAAATTTCCTATTAACACTTTCATAAACAGCCGACCAATTGATGCCATATTCATCTGAGTTAGATAAACTGACGGACAAGACAGTCACATTAATGGCAATTTGTCGGGATAGTGCTTTATTTTCACCCTCAATATAAGCACCAATACGATCAAGATAATCGGGCGTATCAACGACAGTAACTGCACCTGTAGCAGGTGATGCCAAGACTTTCCCATAAGGTGAAAGCATGACTTTGATAGCACTTTCTATGCCACTGTAGACAGAAAGTTTTGAAGCCACTCCTGTATTCTGGGTATTATTAGCAGAAACAGAACTCCCTCCCGAACCAGATCCATTGCTCCCACCACCTCCGCCACCGCTTCCTCCAGTAGAAATTCCTCCACTAGAATTAGCTCCACTGCTTACATTTGCAGTGAATGTTGAGTCGCCAGGAATGGCATTGATCTGGAAATTACGTGACTCGGTATGAAAAAACTGAATGGCACCATCAACATATTTCCAGGAAACGCCAAATCTTGCTGCCGACGTGTCTAGTAAGCCTTTTAGAGAACCATTGCTATATGAGATGCGGATACCATTCCGCATTTCTGAAAATGTGGGAAATGGTGTGCTGACAGAAGGGGTGCCAAGCGCGGCAGAACGAGATCCAGGCATAGAACCGCCGGGCAATCCGACTGGCAACAACGGCATGGACGCCGCTGTTGTACCTGTTCCCGTCGACCCGCCTTTAGTATGAAATGATGCATTCGATATCTCCAATGCATCAGGAGTAACCTTACTTGGTATACCTGAACGTAAGGTAATTCTTTCTGCTAACTCAGAAAGTGAACTAATCGTGCGATCAAAAGTAGTTGGTTCATAGAAAATGGGAGGTAATGCTGGTTGCCCTAGCTTCACAACATTTTTTCCCAACCAGATACCAGCATCGTGGGTTACCAAAGGTGTATCAGGTAGTACTGTTCCTGGCGCAGTACGTCCAACCTCTTTCACTAGTTTACCTAATTTCTCGCTACTTTGGTCAACATCCCCATTAATCTTACTTGATAGTCCGGTACAACTAGCAAGCATAAGGACGGGAATCAAGACCGATAACTTAGCGGACTTAGCGGGATTAGCAGTCTTAACGGGGATAATGAACATTACTCACTCCCTTTCGCCATGATGCGTAATACCTTATTCCCTTGATAAAACACGGCCTTCATTGGAATCTCGGCGGTTGTCATGCTTTGTGCGATAGTATTAACTGCTTCCTCAAAACTTCCATGTACACTAGTTTTTGCTTCGACGGCATAGTCAACTGGCAACTCCCACATCAATTGCCATCCAACACTAGCAGCCCAACGTGCCAATGCACCATTAAGAGTTTTATCTGACATCACAATTTCCCAAACCTGATCAGCAGGTGCCACTGCCGGCGCCGTTGCTATCGGCGGGAAAACTTCCTTAGCAACTGGAACGGTCGATGCTGATGTAGCAGTACTTTGGCCACGTTGTTTCTTATTGACATCCAGCTTTGCCAGCAGGATCGTATCCTGGCCATTCGCTTCGATATGGTTTCCATCCGCAATAGAAAATGGAGTATCACAATCGTCTCCAGTACCATCATCGGTCGCCAGTAAATCAAAACGAGTATTGGCAGAAGAAAACGCTGATGCCATTGGATATTTCGTTGTTATCGCATCAGCAGCCATTACTGTAGTGCCGTAACTGCCACTAAAAATGAAAAACAGGGATAAAGCGGCACCGTATATTACTTTGCCACTGCGCCCCCCGACAATGCCTGAGGAATACATAACCTTCCCTTCTATCCCACTGTTGATAAAGCAATAAGCATCATCCATCCCAGAGGAATGGACATATTGTGACGCCATCTCATTTCTGAACCATCCTATGATGGTTGCCGCTGACTAAAACAGTGTGTCTTGGCTGTAAAGCATTACTATCACATCTGCATTTTTCTTAATTTCCCGGTCCCAACTAGAGAAATATTGCGTCTTTGATAACGCCGAAAAATCCCCTGCCGATATGATTTCTCGCTTACTTCGTTAAGGATGTTTACAAATATTATCGAAAAATGCTGCCGAGATTCTCAAAAAATATAACCACAGGATTTTTAGATATCAGCCTCCTGCTCACCCAAACGGCTTCATTTCATTTTTGAAACGACACCTCAAGGCTTTTTTTACGCGCCGGTTTGGCCCAGATGCCTACCCCGCCTCCGTTTCGCGCTACCTTGCTGTTTATGAGTGGGATGCCGGTAGTGAAAAGTTCCGGCATCCCACAACTGAGCTGATCTCTACCATCCTTATGGATCACTCTCAAACAAATTCTGATAGGAAATTATCCTGCCATGCTAATCAGGAAAAAAGGGGGGAATAATACTTCAGCGTGAATATTGATCTGCCAACATTATTAGAATGCATTTCATAGATAGGCATGAGATGCGGTTTGACAAAATTAACATTTATCACAGCATACCGAACCGAGAAGGTCGAACACATTTCGCCTTTACTCTTCTGATAGGTAAATGCACACCGCTTCCAATTAAATTTGTTCGTTCAGATGGACCTGTAGCATCCGTACCAGATGATACCGCTGCATTATTCTGCGAAAGCTGAGGAGTTCCAGAAGGGATTGGCAATGCAGTTGATGGTGATAACGGCATCGGTGGTAATAACTGTTTCGCCCCCTCTTTTTTTGCATCTACATTATCTGGTGTCGCCGTGACAACGGCACCATCCAAGCTAGTAATACGCGGTGTAATCAGGAATAGTCGTTCGCGCGTACTATTAGATTGTGTTTCACTACGAAATAGTCCTCCTACTACTGGTATATCCCCCAATACAGGGACTTTCTGCTTATTTTTTGTCAGTGACTCAGCATGATATCCACCAATCATTAATGTCTGCTGTGCATCAATGATTGCCTGAGTGCTGATGGTAGAGCGCGTAACGCTAGTCGATATGGTATTGTTTTCCTTGCTGGAGCTAGCATCATCTGGTGTATTTAACGCTCCATCTTCAATGTCAACTTCCAAGCGTACGCGTGTCTTTCCCCCATCGTTAATAATTCGTGGTACGACACGCAACATAGTTCCTGCTGTAATATCTGACATATCAGCCACACGTTCACCAATTAATGAAACATATGCGCTCTGACTCAAGTCAAGAACTGCTGCAACATTATCTAATGTCAAAATAGTTGGCGTTGCTAGAATACGCGCCTCTCCATTAGACTCCATCGCCTTCAAACGTGCATAGAAACGGGCTGCATTACTAATCAAAAGTGTCGCTCCTGGCAGTGGCAGGTCTGTTCCTGAAGAAGCTAGAGTTGTACCGTTAACAATCGTGTTCACAGCACCAGCGCGCACTCCCCACTCAACCCCCATATCAGATAATTTACTTCGATCGATATCAACGATGAGAGCTTCAATTTCAACCTGTTGAGGTTTGACATCCAACTGATCAATCAAAGACTGATACATGTCTTTCTTGCTGATATCATCGTAAATCATGATTGCATTTAGGGCTGGATCTGCCTCTATCCTCGGCTGACTCTCTCCTCCTGATTTATTACCATAACCTCCATTACCATCGTTGGAAGATGCTTCACTATCACTAACTGGCAACAATCTATTTTTTCCGTTTCCTATTGGTGGTGAAAATAATGGAGAAAATCCATTATTATTGGATTCTCTTGTATCATCTCTCTCATTTTTTGGTAAGCGGGATCGTTTTCTACTACCAACATCAAATTGATTATTTTGACCACTCACTGTCGAGGCGTTACGCGGCCCAAATAACAGATTCGTGAGAATAGTCTTAATGCCTGGAATATTTTCTTTCTCACCACGTGAATTGATTTCTCGATCCATCGCACTTGCATACTTGAGCCGAAATATCATGATTTGTCGACCTCTATGCATAGTCGTCCCATTCTTCGGCAATAAAATATCTCTGGCCAAATCGACATAGCTGCGAGGTCCACTCACAATCACAATGCCATCATCTGGTAACTCTCCCCAACCAAAACGATCATCAAATAGACCAACCCCAATCAAGGCAGATTTGGCATCCTGCACGGCATCTTCACCGACATCTAATCTAGCTGACGTAGTGTCATTGGCTGGTACGATATACAAGGTATCGTTATAAACGAACCAGCGAAATTTGTGAGAAGCCCCTAAGCGATTCAAAAAATCAACCCCATTATCAGCTTTCAATCTCCCTTTAACAATATGATCCCCTTCACTTAGCAATGACAACCTTACGCCATAAGTATGACTAAACTGTTCAAGAACGCCACGTAATGTCATACCATTGGCATTAATTGAAAAACCACTTTCTTTCCAATTCGACGGCACAGCTGCTTGTAGCGTAGTACCCCATAATAGAAGCAGCACCAGTAATATCCCTATAGACCATGATTTTATTACCTCAAGCAGCTTCATTTCTGAACTATTAACGATATTCTTCTTAAAATAACCTACACCATATAGCATT
>JAATGO010000426.1 GCA_015654605.1 Betaproteobacteria bacterium | reverse complement strand
GGCATACGTAAGTGACGTAACGCAAACCAGTAACGGAGCAAGTTGTCCATGCGATCCGCACTCAAGGATCGTAGCTGAGGCAAACGTAGTGCGTCACCCTCCAGACAAACAGTCAAATCCTGCTTTGCCAAGTCAACCAGTAATCGCTGCGCCGATTGGGCATGCCCTGCCGTGCGTGTCAAACGCTGCTGAAATCCAGGAAAACTTGCTGCCAGTACAGGCATTACCTGTTGTCGCAACATATTGCGTGCATAGCGCGTATCGCTATTAGACTCATCTTCAACATATATAATCGCATGTTTTTTTGCGTATTGTTCCAACACACTTCTTGCACTAGAAAGCAGAGGACGCGCAATCAATAACTGTTCATCTCCCAGTAATTCTGGTGCAATATTCATCTGATTCATGCCAGATAAACCTGCTACTCCAGCCCCCCGCAGTAATTGCAATAATACGGTCTCTGCTTGATCATCCTGATGGTGTGCTGTCAACAGCAACGTCACCCCATATTGCCGACACAAATCTCCCAATGCTGCATAACGACCAATACGTGCAGCCTCTTCAATGCCATTCTTATCAGTCTTTGCCAGAGTAATACAGCGCCCCTCAAATGTAATACCACGCTGCTCACAGGTATTCCTGCAATGGTTCAACCAAGTATCTGCGTTAGCACTGAGGCCATGATGAATGTGAAATGCCAACGAGCGAATGCCATGCTGCTGAGAAAAATGATGTGCAAGATCTAGCAATACAGATGAATCTAGTCCTCCGCTATAAGCAACCGCTATCACCTGGGGGAATCTGGAAGTGGAAAATGCTGCAGAAGGGAATGAGGAAAGAGGAGCCGAAGAAAAAAGAACTTCATGCGCTCGCCCCAATACCTGTTCTAATGCTTGGCTTAATTCGGTATCGGGAATGATGTCGCGATGAGATAGCATGTTTTTCGGGCATTCAATAATACAAAATCATGAGGCATGCTGTGCTCACCCAATCGATAAACTATCAATTCATGCTGCGAGCACTTTTTATGCGAATTCTCTCAATTACGCATCAAGCTCCTTGAATTTGCCATAGCTCATCAGTTTTTCATGCCGGGCAGCCAGCAAATCTTTCGTTTTTACCCCCTGGAACTGACGCAAGGTATCAGCGAGTGCTCGCTTGAGCAATGCTGCCATTTGTTTCGGGTCCCGGTGTGCTCCTCCCAAAGGCTCATTGACAATCTTATCAATCAAGCCATTGGCCTTCAAGCGGTGCGCTGTTAGGCCTAATGCCTCTGCAGCATCTGAGGCACGCTCTGACGTTTTCCATAGAATGGAAGCGCAACCTTCTGGAGAGATAACGGAATACGTTGCATATTGCAACATCAACACCGAGTCACCCACTGCAATTGCTAAAGCGCCACCGGATCCCCCCTCACCAATAATCGTTGCAATCAGAGGAACCTTCAATTCAGCCATGACATACAGATTATGACCAATGGCCTCAGACTGACCCCGCTCTTCTGCATCAATACCAGGGAACGCGCCTGGTGTGTCAATAAAGGTAAAAATAGGAAGATTGAATTTTTCAGCAACCTTCATCAAACGCATCGCCTTACGATACCCTTCCGGTTTTGGCATGCCAAAGTTACGTAAAGCACGCTCTTTGGTATCACGACCTTTTTGATGACCAATCACCATGCATGACTGCCCATTGAAGCGTGCCAGGCCACCTACAATAGACAAATCGTCCGCATAGCTACGGTCGCCATGTAACTCATGAAAATCAGTAAATATGGCGTTCACATAATCCAGCGTATAGGGGCGTTGTGGGTGACGTGCAATCTGTGAAACTTGCCAGGGAGTCAGCTTTGCATAAATTTCTTTAGTTAATTGCTGACTTTTTTTGACTAAGCGCTCAATTTCTTCCGAAATATCAACAGCAGAATCATCTTGTACGAAGCGCAATTCTTCAATTTTTGTGTCTAATTCAGCAATAGCCTGCTCAAAACCCAGAAATGTCGTGGTCGGTTTGCTCATCACGTTCCTTTATATCTAGAACTTATTTCATCAATATCTATGATTACAAACGCATCTGATCACGAAACGAGTAAAAGTTGCATACAGGAAACCAAATAACTGGTACCTCAACACATAAACGTCCCTGCAGAGCGTTTTGGGGATTTTCCTGAATGGCAAGTACAACAAACATTACCATGTACGCCAACATCATGGAAAACACCCTTCGCGGATGTTATAACACCCATTAAAAAAGTATCGGCTCGCAGTATAACAGGCACCAGCGTCAGCAGATCAATTATTAGCCTACATGGAATCCAGGCTGCGCCATAAATACCATGTCGCCACCGTACGCCAGGGCTCCCAGTTGGCAGCAACCTCACGCGCATCACTACGTGATACAGGCTCCCCTGAAAAATAGCTCATACTGATGCCTTTGAGCAAGCCTGGATCATCTAAAGGCAATATATTCGGACGCAATAAATTAAAGATTAAAAACATTTCTGCCGTCCAGCGACCAATTCCACGAATCTGCAGCATTTCCGCAATCACAGCCTCATCATCCATCCTTGCCCATTGATCGGGATGGACACTCTTCGCCTTGAAATGATTAGCCAAATCAAGAATATATTCTGCCTTGCGCTTAGACAAGCCACACGTCATCAAATTGGCATTGCCCGCCCGAATAACCTGTGCAGGGACACATTTCGGACAAATTTGCAAAAAGCGTTGCCATGTCAGTTGCGCCAGTTGCGTTGATACCTGTTGACCAATGATGGAACGCGCCAGTGTCATGAATGGATCGCCACGTCCCGTCAGTTGCAAATCCCCAAACTTTGGAATCAACTTGGACATGATTCGGTCGCGCTTCATCAGTTCCGCTTTTGCATCCTCCCAGTACTCTGGAATACAAGATTCAACCTTTCTATTTTTTATCATAGTTGTCAGCGTCTCCGCCATTGAGTCTGACCGTCAGGTTTGTCTTCCAAGGTAATCCCCTTAGCTATCAATTCTGATCTAATGCTGTCTGCTTTGGCAAAGTTCCGTTCTTGCTTAGCAGCACTACGTGCAATAATTTGCTGCTCTATCCATGCCTCAGATGGAGTACTCTCATCTTCTGTATCACTCTCCGTTGTCAGACCGATGGCTGTACGCCCCTTCAGGAAATCGACGGCGGGTCTTTCCAGCAAACCAATCACGCCCGCCAATCCTTTTAATTGTTGCGCCAACAACACCGATTTTGTTCGGTTCACTTCATTGACCAAGTCAAATAACACCGCTACTGCTACAGGTGTATTGAAATCGTCATCCATGGCATCTTTAAAACGAACGGCATGTGCCTCATCCCAATCAAGACTGGGCTGCACATCAGGAATCACAGTCAATGCCGTATAAAGTCGTGTCAATGCCTGCCTGGCATCATCCAGATGCGCATCAGAATAATTTAACGGGCTGCGATAATGCGCCCGCAAAATAAAAAATCGGACTACTTCGGCATCATATTTTTTCAGCACATCCCGAATGGTGAAAAAATTTCCTAGCGACTTTGACATCTTCTCGTTGTCAACACGGACAAAGCCATTGTGCATCCAGTAATTCACAAAGGGATGCCGATGTGCACCCTCTGATTGCGCAATTTCATTTTCATGATGTGGAAACTGCAGATCCTGACCTCCGCCATGAATATCAAAATGTTCACCTAATAATGCATCGGCCATTGCAGAGCACTCGATGTGCCAACCAGGCCTTCCTTTACCCCATGGAGAATCCCACTTCACCTCGTCCGGCTCATTTTTTTTCGCTGCTTTCCAAAGTACAAAATCGAGTGGATCCTGCTTACTGGTGTTGATGTCAACACGCTCTCCTGCGCGTAAATCATCCAGAGACTTGCCTGATAATTTACCGTACCCGGGAAAATCACGTACCGAATAATTCACATCTCCGTTGCTGCCTTGATACGCCAATCCATTATTCTGTAGTTGCTGAATCAGTGCCTGCATTTGCGCAATATATGATGTCGCACGCGGTTGGTAGTCAGGCTTGAGGACGCCAAGAGCGGCAGAATCCTGCTCCATTGCATCAATAAAACGTTGTGTCAGTTGTGTAATAGACTCATGATTTTCCGCGGCACGCTGAATAATTTTATCGTCAATATCAGTAATATTACGCACATAAGTCACAGCATAGGAAGACGCGCGCAACCAACGCTGCACCACATCAAATACGACCATTACACGCGCATGCCCAAGATGACAATAGTCGTAGACGGTCATGCCACACACGTACAAACGTACCTTGCCTGGTTCTATAGGGGAAAATATCTGCTTCTCACGCGCTAGCGTATTATAAATTTTTAGAATGCTCATGAATGGAAAACGTATTTTATCGCCTGCGAATGCAACGACACTATGATCAATATCAGCACCTTTTGGGCGCGACAACAATGCTCTTAAGCGGTGACCTCATGAATGCAACAAGATAGCTATAACTCTCAAAATACCTCTGTATAAAACGCACCCACTATTGTTAATCCAGCGTTGTTGATCCAACACTATTGCCCCTGCTTTTGTCCCCATTCGCAGTCGTTCGACCACGCTGAGTATAACATTGATGAAAACCATTCTCATTGAATATCTGTATATTTATCACAATATTGAGCTATTTCACGCAGAACATTTTTATCGCAAAGCCGTTACGTTATTGTATCCGGGCACATATTGTTGATTAGCCTACTATTTTTATGCTTGATAGGAAAATTATTGCTATGTTCTATAGCTGACAAAACGCACGGATGATACAATTAAGAAGAATCGATATTAGCAGAATCATAGATATTTGCCGATGATAGGCAAATAATAGCTCTCGCTTCTGCGTGCATGCATTTTCATCCTAATCGCCAAAATGCTTACAGTGACAGAAGTTACAAACATGAGAAAGAACAGTAACAGGAGCAAAAGTACAACATATGAAACAAGTTGACACCGAAAACCCAAAATACTTCATCAATACCATTTTAATAACCTGAAGATTCTCCCTTACCGGAATCGTCGACAAGCCTTTGCCTTTATCTATTAACAAAATACCATGCGCTGGACAATAAAAATGTCACGGGTATTGTCAATCAAAAAACTCTCCATAAACTTTTATTTATAAACGGTTGTCGTCTTATGCTATCTCGCCACCAATGGATACTACTTTGTACTTTCGGCTTGCCTACTCTTTGTGCCCTTAGTCTGCTAGGCATAATGGTAATGCCACTTGCAGCTCCTATCTCCTCAGCTGCGCCGCACGTACAATTACAAACCAGCAAAGGTAATATCGTACTAGAACTTAACCCAGTACAAGCCCCGCTGTCTACAGCAAATTTCTTAAAATATGTCAAAAAGGGGCAATACGATGGAACTATCTTCCATCGCGTTATCAATGGATTCATGATCCAAGGTGGTGGATTTAATCAAAACATGTTCCCGATGACAACCGATGCCCCCATCAAAAACGAAGCCGGAAACGGCTTGAAGAATCAAATTTATACCATCGCTATGGCACGTACCCGTGATCCGGATTCTGCTACATCACAGTTCTTTATTAATGTTGCCAACAACAGCAGCCTAGACTACCCTGGTAACGATGGTAGTGGATACGCGGTATTTGGTAAGGTTGTCGCAGGCACGGATGTCGTAAATAAAATTAATGAAGTCCAAGTCGGTCACAGAGGCTTGTTCGATAATGTACCAATCGAACCCGTTATCATCAAATCGGCCTCATTGATCAATTAACAGTTCTGCGCTTCCATTTCCATCAGCGCAAACAATTTCATTATTTCATTCATAAGGAAGGGATACACATGGCAGTTACTTTCACCACCAATCACGGTAGCTTCACCGTTGAATTAAACGCTGAAAAAGCACCTAAATCCGTTGAGAATTTTCTTGCTTACGTCAGGTCTGGTCACTATAACGGCACCGTCTTTCATCGTGTGATTGATGGCTTCATGATCCAAGGCGGTGGTTTTGAACCTGGCATGAAGCAAAAATCGACTAAAGACCCAGTCGAAAACGAAGCTAAAAATGGCTTAAAAAATGAACCATATACCCTGGCAATGGCACGTACATCGGATCCCCATTCCGCCTCCGCACAGTTTTTTATCAATGTCAAAAACAATAGCTTCCTTGATTACCCAGGCCAAGATGGCTGGGGCTATGCTGTATTCGGCAAAGTAACGGAAGGCAAGGATATTGTTGATAAAATCAAGACTGTCAAAACAACGCGTTCTGGCATGTTTGCTGATGTCCCTGTCGAAGATGTCATCATCATAAAAGCCGAAGAAAACGCCTAAGCCCCCCCCTGGAACGCCTGTGACCCAGACATCTGTCAAATCGACGCATCAAGGACAAAAAGTGCAACCAGAAACTGTTGCACTTTTTATTTCAGATTTGCATTTACAAACAGGCATGCCGCTTACTACGCAAGCTTTTTACCGATTCTTGACGCAGCATGGAAGATATGCGCAGCAACTATATCTGCTTGGAGATATTTTCGAATACTGGGGTGGAGACGATGATCTTGCTGCACCCTATCACCAGGAAATCATCACAACCAGCATAGAATATAGAGCCAATCTAAACCTCCCATGAAGGAAAGGAACTGCTTCCGGCAGTTACACCATAACCCTACTACACATGCTTTCGTCTAACTTAAAGTCAGCCTAAAATGAATTACAAATGGAGGAAGGGTGATTCTGAGTGACATTTTGTAACCCAGATGGATGGTCACACCAAGAACCCTCCGCTATCACCACACTTAACAAGGAACATAGTCAACCCTTCTAATTTTATCCTTGGTGTCTTTATCTAATCTTCATTCCAAATGCACTCTCTTCTGCATATCTCCTTTTGTTTCTATCCCCAACACCCGTTAACCTCAAATTACCAAATACCAAAGACACAATTTGGAACGAGCCAACCCAAAAAATGTTTCAAAGGGGGACCCGCATGTCTCT